>PNBM01000085.1 GCA_003135995.1 Ignavibacteriota bacterium
ATTATAGAAAAACGCCCAGAAAATATTTTGCTTTATAATCGATACGGTTTTTGATGATATTATTATAGATTTATATAAATTCCTCAAATCACCCTGAACAAGTATAACATCTGCAGAATCTATTGCTATATCCTGACCTGTTCCCATTGCAACGCCTACATTGGCTCTCGCGAGTGAAGGTGCATCATTAATTCCATCTCCTACCATTGCAACATTTTTACCTTCATTTTGCAGCTGAGTAATTATTTTTTCCTTATCATCCGGTAAAGTCTTAAATGAATAATTTTTTATACCAAGCTGTTCGGCAATATCTATCGTTGCTTTTTCGTTATCTCCGGAAATCATAAATAATTCAAATCCTTTATCAAGAAATTTTTTAACTGTATCTTTCGATTCGGGTTTTAATGTATCCTCAAAAACTATTACACCTGCCAGTTCATTTCCTATACTTACAAAAAGATTGCTTTTATCGTCGGATGAATCAAAGTCATTAATTCTTCTCGATTTCATAAATGATTCGCTGCCGATTAAAATGTTCTTGTCGTTAACCATTGCACTTATTCCCATGCCTTCTTCGTTTTTAACATCGCTCGTATTATCAAATATTTCTATTTTATTGTCTATGCAATAATTTGAAATAGACTTTGCAATAGGGTGGTTTGAATATTTTTCGACTGAAAATACATATTTCATCAAATTATCTTCTGATAAATTTTTCAAAGGAATTATAGATTTCACTTTCATTTCACCCTGCGTCAGAGTCCCGGTTTTATCAAAACATAAAGTGTCAACCTTGTTCATTTTTTCAATCGCTTCTACGTTATTAAACAAGATTCCGTTCTCAGCCGCACGACCGACTCCAATTACGACAGCAATAGGAGAAGCCAATCCCAGAGCGCACGGACAGGCAATTATTAATACGGATACGGCATATAACAGTGATTCGTCAAATGCGCTGCCAACAACCAGGAACCAAATTAAGAATGTAATAACAGCAATGGAAATCACAGTCGGAACAAATATCGCCGATATTTTATCCGCAAGTCTTTGTATTTTTGGTTTCGAATTTGATGCTTCTTTAACGAGGTCAATTATTTTAGAAAGCATCGTATCCTTTCCGACCTTTTCCGCTTTCAATTTTACGAATCCGTTTTTAAGAATCGTACCGCTAATAAGTTCATCCCCGCTTTTTCTTTCAATAAAATGGCTCTCACCTGTCATTGCGCTTTCATCCACGACGCACATTCCTTCTACAATTTTTCCATCAACAGGAATTTTGTCCCCTGATTTTATTAAAACAATATCATTCAGCCGGACTTTTTTAAATGGTAATGTGAGTTCCACGTTATCCCTGATAACGGTGACGAATTTAGATTGTAAAGCTTTTAATTTTTTTATCGAAGTCTGGGTCTTTGATTTTAAAACCGATTCAAGAAAATTTCCGATGAGTATGAAAGAAATTATCATTGCAGCGGTCTCGTAATAGACTTCGTGTGAGTTTGTTAAAACTTTAATGTTTAAACGGAATAAATGATTTGCAGAAATTACAAGGCTGTATATATAAGAAGAAAAAACTCCGACAGTAATTAATGAATTCATATCGGAAGTCCTGTTCATTAACGCATGAAATGCACCTTTATAAAATTTATCTCCGCACCAGAAAACAACGATAGTACTTAAAATGAAGAGCAGTGTAAGCGTTGCATCCATAGGCATCTTAATAAAACTAAAAAACGAAACATGGCTGCTCATCGATACTGCCATAATTACAAGAGATAAAATAACAGATACAATTATTTTGAATTTCTGTTGGNNTTTAACTGTTTCTGTTTTTGTTCTTCAGCCTTTTCTTCATCTTCATCTTCAAGAACGTCATAACCCATTTTCCTTATATCTTTGATGATATCTTTTTTTGTAATTCTGTTAGGATCATACTCCACGCCGGCAATTTCAGACGAATAATTTACTTCAACAGAATATACACCATCTACTTTTGATAAATAGGTTTCGATACTGTTTGCACAGTTTACACAGTTCATTCCCAATACATCGAGTTCAACCGCTTCATAATTTTCGGGTTTTGTAATATTTTTTGCTTTTTTCGATTTCATATTTTCTAATAACAATTATTTGACCGGGCAGGAATTATATCTGCCCGATAATCTATCTGCAACCATAGTTGCTCTTTTATTCTCTAAAACATCATGCACCCTTATAATGTTCGTACCGTTAATAATTCCGAACACATTTGCACTAATCGTTCCTTCAAGCCTGTCTGATGCTTCAGATTTGTATATTTTATCTATAAAACTTTTTCTCGAAACTCCTAATAATATAGGATATCCTGATTCCTTAAATTTCCATAAATTTCTTATTAAAGTTAAATTATGTTCCAGTGTTTTTCCGAAGCCGATTCCAGGGTCGAGAATTATCTGATTAATTTGATATCTTTTTGCAATATTAACAGATTCCCTTAAATATGAATATACTTCTTCTACCACATTTTCATAATGCGGATTGATTTGCATATTTTCAGGATTGCCTTTTATATGCATTAATATGCAACTTGCATTGTATTTTGCAGTCACGGCAGCAATATTTTCATCGAAATGAAAACCGCTTATATCATTTACAATCTCCGCCCCGGCTTTCAGAGATTCTTCTGCTATAATGCTTTTATAAGTGTCTATTGAAATGGGAATATTAATATTTTTTTTTAAATGTACAATGACCGGAACAACACGCTCAAGTTCTTCATCTATGCTAATTTTTACAGCTCCAGGTCTCGTAGATTCTCCGCCGATATCGATAAAATCTGCTCCATACCGTTCCATTTTTACTGCATCTGAAATTACTCTATCTATGTTAACTTTCCCGTCAAAATATTTTCCTCCATCCGAAAAAGAATCAGGTGTAATATTTAATATACCCATAATATAGGTACGGGTATTAAAATCATATATACCGTTAGAGAATTTGTACTGCATTTAATTTAAATTGAAAAGAATGATTTGGATATATTATTTCCCGGAATAATTCTAAATAAAAATATTTTTTAGTGTACCTAATTTACTTCAGCGCCCGATTCAATTTCACCGTCTACTGTAATAATTTTTAATTTCCCGTTTATCTTGCCTGCAAGCAGCATCCCATGGGACTCGATGCCCATGAGTTTGGATTTTTTTAAATTATCTACAACAATAATGAGTTTGCCGACAAGTTCTTCAGGTTTATAAAATTCGGAAATGCCTGCTACTATTTGTTTTTCCTTTTCACCGACTTTAATTTTCAACTTTACCAGCTTTTTGCTTTTGGGAACTAGCTCACATTCCAATATTTTGGCAACTCTTAATTTTATTTTTTTAAAATCATCGACTGTAATTTCATCTGCTGTTATCGCTTCCACAAATTTTTCTTCTGCTTTGATTTCAAGCTGCGGGAATAAAATTTGGTTTTCACCGAGTTCCGTATTAGATTTTAAACATATTTCACCGATTTTATCCCAGCTGAAATCGGATTTATCTTTGTTAAGGATTTTAATTATTTTATCGGAAGTATTAGGAAGAATTGGTGCAATCAATATCGAAATTGAGTGACATATTTGCAGACAATTATTTATTATTTCCGCACATTTGACCTTATCTTCTTTTATCGCTTTCCAGGGTTCAGCATCGTTGAAATATTTGTTCGCCGCGCGGACAGCATTCATTGTCTCATTTAATGCATCTCTGAATCTGAAATTTTCATAGCATTCGGAAACAATATTTTTTTGTTTCTTCAGATATTCAAGTATCTCAACATCTTTATTATTAATTCGTTCGGGAATCTTATTATCGAATTTATTTTTTACAAATACAACCGTCCTGTTTATAAAATTTCCGAGAATCGCTGCGAGTTCGTTATTATTTTTAATTTGAAAATCATCCCAGCTGAAATCCGCATCTTTATTTTCGGGAAGATTAGTTGCAATAGTGTATCTTATCAAATCGGGATTGAATTCCTGTAAAATATCTTTTACGAGTATTCCGTGTCCTTTGCTTTTTGAAAGTTTCCCGCCTTCTAAATTCAGAAATTCATTTGCCGGAATGTTATCCGCTAGCACGTATCCGACGTTAGCCATTAACATTGCGGGGAAAAATATTGCGTGAAAAATAATATTATCTTTTCCTATAAAATGTATCAGTTTGGTTTTGGTATCACACCAATAATCTTTCCATTTCTCAGGCTCATTTCTTTCAATAAACAATTCTTTTGTTGCGGAAATATATCCGATTGGAGCATCGAACCAGACATATATAACTTTTCCCTCATTATTGGGAAGCGGAACTTTCACACCCCAGTCAAGGTCGCGCGTGATAGCTCTGTCCTTCAATCCTGTTTTAAACCAGCCTTCGCAATAATTTTTTACATTTGATTTCCAGTTTGTTTTCGATTTAATCCATTTCTCAAGTTCCGGTTGAAATTTTTCAAGAGGAAAATAATAATTGACTGATTCTTTTATAATGGGAGTATCGCCCGAAATTTTAGATTTTGGATTTATCAGTTCAAGCGGGGAAAGATTACTTCCGCAATTTTCACATTGGTCGCCGCGTGCTTCTTCATAACCGCAAATAGGACATGTGCCTTCTACAAATCTATCGGCAAGAAATCTTTTATCTTTTTCGGAATAAAGCTGTTTCTCTGTCTTTTGAATTAAATATCCTTTATTATATAAATTTAAAAATATTTCCTGTGTGGTTTTATGATGAATTTCATTCGATGTTCTGGAATATATGTCAAAGCTTATTCCTAAATCTTCAAACGCTTTTTTATTTGCAAAATGATATTTATCTATTATTTCCTTAGGCGTGACTTTATCTTTCATTGCAGACATTTCGATAGCCGTTCCGTGCTCGTCGGAACCGCAGATAAAAATAATATTTTCATTTCTTAATCTTTTATAACGGGCGTATAAATCAGCAGGGAGATATGCTCCTGCAATATGTCCTAAATGCAAATAACCGTTTGCATATGGTAAAGCTGCCGTAACGAGATGTTTAGTTTTATTTTCCATGCTTAAATATACCGATTATCAATTTTTATATAAATGTATTTATAGAATCACTGAATAATTTGATTTCTTAGAATCACTGATTCATATGATTTCACTGATTAGAGCTTATCGCTTGAGACCTAATAACTCAATAACCAATAACTTAATAACTACCGTGTCAATTTTTCAATAAGAATTTTATGCTTCGGATATAATTTTACCATATGTTCACGATTTCCAAGCTCGAAATCTTTAAAATCGAAACCCGGCGAAACAGTGCACCCGGCAAGACAATAAGAATCATTTTTGCTTATTCCGGCAGCGAACCATTGTCCTAATTTAACAACAATTTGAAATGATTCCCCTTTATCGATGCTGCTGCCAAGTTTATTTATCTTCAAATTTCCATTTTCATCTATAACGTAAATGTTAAGTGCTGAGCCTTCATAAAAATGCCAGACCTCATCGGCTTTTAATTTATGAAAAGCAGAAAAATCATCTCCTGTCAACAAAAAATAAATGGAAGTAGTTAAATTTCTTTCTCCATCGAATTTTTCGGGAAGGCAATTTTTATCAAGAATTTCTTCTGACCTGTAAGTTTCCGAAAAATAGCCGCCTTCAATGTGTTTTTTTAATCCTAAATTTTTAATAATTAAATTAACTCTTTCATTCATAAATCCCATAATGATAAATTCAAATAAAATAAATATTTAGATTCTCAAATCAAATTCAAAGATTAATATTAATTTATTAATATTAAATTTTAATAAATATAA
>PNBM01000168.1 GCA_003135995.1 Ignavibacteriota bacterium
TTTGTTTATTTTGGACGGATGTGTTATTTTATAAATTTTCCGAATTGTTTCTAACTTTTTTTAGTTTTTATAAATACCTATTTTATTTTTTGCTTTCTGAATTTTATTACGACACGTGGCGGAAAAGTTGAGACATCCGAAAGGTTTATTCCTCCTTTTCTTTACAGAAATGTGGGAAAGATTCAGTTTTTACGGGATGCAGGCGGTGTTCTATCTTTATATGATAAATGCCCTTACGTTTGATAAAACTTTCGCTGATTTAATCTACGGAAATTATACGGGCATGGTTTATCTGACTGCACTCATCGGCGGATTTCTTTCAGATAGATTTATGGGTAACAGGAAATCCATAATCACGGGCGGTTTCACGATGGCTTTCGGTCAGTTACTACTTTTTACAAGCGGAATGCTTTATGCGGATAAACCGGTAGCGGCATTTTTTTTATATGCGGGGTTAATTTTTCTCTGTCTTGGCAATGGATTTTTTAAACCGAATATCTCTTCTATGGTAGGTCAGCTTTATCCGGAAAATGATAAACGAATTGATTCCGCCTTCACAATTTTTTATATGGGTATAAATATCGGTGGTTTGATGGCGCCAATTATCTGCGGATTCGTCGGCAATACAGGCAACATTGCGGATTTTAAATGGGGATATTTTGCGGCAGGAATCGGGATGCTGTTGAGCCTTGTAATTTTTATTCCGCTGAAGAACAGATATGTTGTTACGCCTGAAGGGAAGCCGATTGGAGTTGTGCCGCCGTATAGGGAGAGTAGAAACAGTGGCAGGAATCTTATAAAGTATTCAGGTTTCTTCGTAATTGTGTTTGCACTTTTCTATTTTATTTTTAAATCGGATATAATTGGCTCGTTTATTTTTGCAACATTTTTCACTGCACCGCTTTCGATTATTTTAGATAAATCTCTTGGTAAAATCGAGAAGCAGAAAATTATTGCGATGTTCTTATTGATAATGTTTTCAATGGTATTCTGGATAGCATTCGGCGAAATCGGTTCGTCGCTGACATATTTTGCCGATAAACAACTCGACCGCTCACTTTTAGGATGGTCGATGCCGCCGGCGGTTTTCCAGGCATTCGGACCAATATTCATAATTTCGTTTGCACCAATATTAGCTGTGTTATGGTCTGCACTTGCTAAAAGAAAATCTGAACCATCGATTCCATTTAAGCTTGCAATCGGACTATTTTTAATTTGCATCGCTTATCTGATACTTGCTCTGGCTGTGAAATTTCTGGACCCGAATGTGAAAACCGGAATGCAGTGGCTGGTTATAATGTATTTTTTCCTGACACTCGGAGAACTGTCGCTTTCGCCAATCGGACTTTCTATGATGGTGAAACTCGCACCTTTAAGGTTCGGTTCTGTGCTAATGTCGGTATGGTTTCTGTCACTCGGTACATCTTTTAAGTTATCGGGTGTGCTGAGTACATTTTATCCGCATGATAATATTAAACCTATTTTTCTTGGAATTCAGATTGCTACAACGTATGATTTTTTCATGATATTTGCAGTTCTTACGGGTCTAAGTTCTCTTATATTGTTCTTTCTGATAAAACCGTTGTTAAAATTAATGAATGGAGTTCGGTAGAGAAATTATGAATTATGAATGCTGAATTCTGAATAAAGAGCGTAAGAGCTTTCTACCACGAAGGGTATGAAGGAAGAGAGAAGATACACGAAGATTTTTAAAATTTTAATAAAAAAAAACATGGGAAAAGGAATTCCGGAAAAACTAAGCGTAAAAGATGTACGGGGAGCGCTGGACCTTCCCAAGAAAGGAAAGACGGGAGAGATATCCAACTTGCGGATAAGGATGGAGATTGAGGTATTAAATGACGGTGCATTAATACTCGAAGTGCGGAAGAACTGGGAAGAAAACAGGAAAGAAGGCGGAACGAATTACAGAGACTCAGTCGACAAATTCTCCGCAAAAAACGAAAAGGAGTTACTGAAAAAGATAGGTGACTTACTGCCGGGATTAATTAAAATACAAAAATGTTAAAAATAGACCACAGAAATATAAACGACAAAGCGTTAAAAAACGACGAGGTACAATCATACCTGAAAAGATTTGCCGAGGACAGGATAGCGGAATCTGACGACAGGCGGAAAAACGAGAACATGATTAAAATCTGGCAGGATGATATTGAATATATTGATGGTACGACACTTCCGCTCGGATATCAAAACGATATAATGCAGGCAGTTGGTGAAAGCAACCTTAACAAAGTTATCGATACGAGCAAATTTACAATCAGAAATTCAGTAAACGAAAAGACCGGGCAGCTCTGGATTGTTGACAACAAGATAAAAGAAGCATTCAGGGGTTTAAGAGGTGATTTGACAACGGCAAAAAAGGAATTGATTGTAAAGAGCGACAATATTATGCAGAACAATAATATTGAAAAAGCGTTTCAGAATTTCCTCGACCAGTTCGACGACAGAAAGCAACTCTGGACAAACCTCTGGGTGCCATTTATGGAAGGGATTCTTAGATACGGATTATATTACTACAAATTCTTTTATGACTCATACAGACGTGCGCTCAAGAACGGGGATATAATGTTCAGATTATACCATCCGAAAGACGTACTATTAGATCCTTACTCGATGAATTCCAAATACCATATAAACTCGAGATACATTATTTACATGGACAGGGTAGAGCTGGAAGAGGCGGAGATGGAATTCAAGCCATACGGNNCAGATGATGATTACACATTTGAGCAATTCTGGCAAAGCGATGATGGAAATTTATGGGGAAAATTCTGCACAGTCTTCACAATCGAATACAGAAAAACATATATAAACGATGTGGAGCTGGAGGACAGAAAAGACGAAAACGGAAATCCGGTAAAGATTCCACAGAAAGAAACATATTACTTCAAGATGCTTTACAATCGAAAGATGGGGGTATTTCATCATGAAGTATGCGAGCATGTTGACAGGGACCTTCCTGACCAGTGGCAATTTGAATTAATACCCGGGATATACGACCAGAGTTCGGTAAGGCTATACGACGTTGCAATGGCAGAAGAATTAAAGACAATACAGGNNTGGATGGCGTGGGGAGGAAAGCTGGAAGTTGACAACGTTGATGAGATAAAAAACGGAATAGGATTTTACAAGCCGGACGGATTAGGGGACGGAGCTTACAAGGTATTGGAAATAATGGAAAAAGCAATGAAAGAGCATGCTTTAAACAACGAGATATTACAGGGCAGTGTACCAAATTCAGGAGACATAAGCGGACCGATAATAAACGGACTAACGGATTTGCGTCAGAGAAAATTCGGATTTATAGACAAAAATTTCACCTGGTCAGCAACACAGGGAAACATCAAGTTATATCATATTGTTTCCGAAAAATTCACACAAGAAGATTTCATAGCGATAAACAGTTCGAACAAATATGACCCAAAATATATTCCGATATGTGCCACACTTACTCTTCGGGAATTTGAAGAATTTTTATCGAGGGCATATCCTAACACAGATTATCAGGCGGCGTCTGAAATGTTTGAAAGGAACAATGTAGTTGAAATATACATAAGCAAATACAATGAATCAGGATTGCCGGTAAACGAGGACGAGGCTAAAGATTACAGGAGCATAGTATACGTGAATTACCTGACTTCTCCGAAAGGTGATAAATACAGATTTTTAATAAATGTAAGGCTCTCATACGATTTTGAAAAGAACAAACAGCAGGATGCCTCGATAGCCTGGAAGTTAAGGGAAAGCAAAGAAATAGGACCGCGGAAATTCTTTGAAAAGATGCCGGCGCCGTGGTGTGATGAAGTGGATGACATACTAAAGGAAGTGGAAGAAGAAAACAAAGTATTACAGATTGGAAATTTTGTAGAAGAGTTGGGACCGGAATTTGAGCAATTCGTAGTAAAAGCAGGGGAAAATTACAAAAAGAAAATGGCTGAACTAAAAAAAAATAAAACTTAAAAAAAAATTAATTATGAAAAAAATATTCTTGCTCTTCCTTATGTTTTTTTGTCTCGATATCTACGGTCAAATTGATACGAGCAAACTCACTTCTTTTCTGGATTTTGAGACCGGGTACCGGAATATGGTGAAAGAAAAATCTACCGGATATATTTATGATTTGTATCAGAGTAATAATTTTGATACGAGTAAGTTTATTTCGTTCCTGGATTTTAAAACCGGGTACCGAAATATGGTGAAAGAAAAATCAACGGGATATATTTATAAATTATTTTATAATCCGTTTTCAACTTCTTCAAACTCTTTAGATACAAACAGAATACCGTTCTTAGATAAAAGAAATAATTTTACTAAGACACAAACGTTCGATACATTGATAGCCAATTTTATATTTCTATCAAACCAATTGTTACTAAAAAATAGCATTGGTGACACTTGCGTTTATTTCAATAGTAATGCCGGAAGATTTTATATAAAGGATTTAACGGCTCAAACAGTAATCACTTCAACTTCCGTTTCAACTAATAATTTATTTGCAAATGTATTTAATGGAGATACGATTAGAGGTCATAGTCCAATTTATCTTGATGCAGATTCTACAATTCTAAAGAATAAATTATTTGCAAGGAATATTTTGGTTTCACAAAGTTCTACAAATACAAAAGATACAAGTTCAATTTATATAGGTTTTACAACAATAAGTAAGAAGCCAAACTTAACAATAAAACAGAATAATGGAACAACTTTATTTGACATTGATACAGCAGGTAACATTGGAATTGGTGCTCAAGCATTAGTTGATAGTTATTTATATATGCCTAATAAAAATATATGGGTACAAAATTCTATTCTATTTTCAAATGGAAATGCATCTATAGCTCGAGGAGTTAATGAACTGACATATAGAGCATATGATAATCATATATTTACTACTTGTGATTTGATTTCAGATGGCGGATATAAAACAAAATTTGTGATAAATAATCAGGGTGGATTTTATGCTATGAAAAGTATAACGCAGACAAAAGACACAAGTGCTTTTAATTTGGATTTTACAACAATAACAAGAAAACCCTCATTAACAATAAAACAGAATAACGGGACTAATTTATTTAGTGTAGATACAACAGGAAGAGGCTATTTTAGGGATTTTAATTTATCATTAGGAGATTCAACTACTGCATCTTTAACCTCTTCAGTTCCAACATTTACTGCTTATTATGGTGGGAATACTAATGTTTTAGGAGATCCTGTAAAATGGATGGCTATAACTTTTAACGGAATTCAATATCAAATTCCTTTATACAAAAAACCATAAAAAATACAACTATGAAAAAAATATTTTTATTTATCATCTTATTAATTTGCGTGAATGGATTCACGCAGGTGATAGTTGATAAGAAGATTGAATGTTATAATTTTCCTTTGACTTTAGATTGTCATTACTACTTTGACTTCAGAGAAATATTAAGAGTTGATTATGGGAATTTCAGAGATACAAATTACTTTAGAAAAGAAGTATCAAAAGAAACTTATAATCATTTAAACATAGGAGATACACTTAAAACAAAAGTAATGGATGGTTCCGGACAATCACAAAAAGAGGTTGATTCAACTGAATATAAGAAAGCAGAACAGGAATACAATGATTTTATAAAAAATTATGATGAGTTTATTAAAAAATATAATGCTTATATGGTTGATAAAATGGGATTAGATGCTATCGAACAAAAAGCAGGAATGGATTTTCATAAATCTTATCTTGAAAACAAAGTACAGATAGAGAAAAATAAGTTTAAATGAAATACCTATTAATTATATTGTTTCTATTTTCATTTGAAGATTACATTCTTTACAATTTGTGGGGAACGAAAGCTGAAAGGTCTTACAGAATATCGCAAGTAATTTTGCAAATTGGAATATTAATTTATCTTTATACTATCGGAATAATCTACTCAATTTCATTTCTCATTCTTTGGTGGTTCGGTATATGCGATATGTTATATTACATATATGACATACTTATTGATTGCTTTTTATTCCCTTCGTTTGAAAAAGGTTGGTTTATGCATAATTTTAAGAATATTAAGGAAATGAGTTGGCTATTTTTTACTCCATTTGGATTGTGCAGAATCAAAATAAATAATTGGATTTTTATATTTCAATGTTTCATAGGTATAGCGATAACAATTTTAATTAATGTTTTATATTGTTAAAAAATACAAAAATTGTAAAAAATGGGTGACAACAAACCTTCCGGGAGTGGGCCGGACAACCAGAATTCAGAAATGAAGGAAATCAAAATGCCATTTTGCGGGGATCATCCGGAATTAATCAAGACGGTAAACGGGATGGGTGAAAAGATGGGTAAAATGAGCGAGAAAATGACAAGTCTGGATAACAACATTGCGAACTGGAAGCAGGAAAACTATGACAATTTTGTGAAAATCGGGAACACACTGGAAGAAATGAAGAAAATTGAAATATGCGATGACGAGGGGAAGAAGGTGCAAATGGAAAAAGACAAATTATTAATAGAGATATACAAATCGACTATAATATTCGTTGATGCGTACAACATCAAGAAACGGCTTAAAAAATATAAAGGTGCGAAAGGCTTTTTGAAATTAATAATATTCAAGGTATTACCGACGCTAACTACGATTTACGTACTGGTGCATGTTTGTAAGGCACCGTTGCAGGATATATTACTGAAGTTCTTTTGACGAATTTTTTAAAATTAAATAACAAAATATTATGGAAGCAATACTTTTCAAATTAATACCGGTATCTATGTGGGTGGGGTTTTTTGCACGCATAGTTTTACATATTATTAATAAAGACTACCCCTACACCAAAAATACAGTAAAAGGAAGGACAAATATTAAGAAATCGATATGGTCCGGAGCGATTCTCGGAATTTTCTTTTTATTCGCACTGATTATCAAAGCTGATGATTACTTCGACACAGCAATTTTGACAGAAGTATTTAAAATGGTTGGCTGGATATTAGCTTATATGGCGATTGGCTGGGGTTGGGACGTGCTCTTCCTAAAAGCGATGGAAAATGCTACACAAACAGCAGAAAAGAAAATCGACACGATTACACACACGGAAACTACAACTGATACACACACAGAGGAAAAACCAAAGGAATAAGATTTTAGGGCGGCGGGATTGTTCTTTTATGTAATTCATATTATTTATTTTTTAATTATTCCATAATTTTTCTATCAGTATATTTACTGAAAATAAAAAAAAGATTAAAATCACTTATGCTTTACTATTTTTTAATCTTATTTTTTAATT
>PNBM01000299.1:0-152 GCA_003135995.1 Ignavibacteriota bacterium
ATGACGGATATCCTTTTTAAAGATTAATGGTATATATTTTTATGGAAAGCTTCGGCTGAAATTTCGAAGAAACCCTTAATCATGCCGGCAGTTTGTGTGGTACCGTTCACAATAAAATATGGAATAAGTTTGGGTTTACCTTTAATCAAGCT
>PNBM01000299.1:202-2831 GCA_003135995.1 Ignavibacteriota bacterium
ATAGTATCACGTTTAAAAATACATGCTAAGGTGCCTATATTGTTTTCAACATTGCGAAATTTGCGATGTTGTTCCTGCCCCCATTGCCAGTAATTAGTTATTTTACCGCCAGGAAATACAATGGCTTTGATGCTTATATATTCAGAGTCAATGAATTCAAATAGCATAGATGAAAGTGCCCCTTCGGTTAACACTGCATCGGAATCGACATAACTTATATATTTTTGATTGGCTTTTTCAGCCCCGAGTTGACGTGCAAAACTTTCACCTCTGCCATTATCGAAATATATTTTATCAGTATAATTATGTGCGATTTCTATTGTTTTGTCAGTAGAATTCCCATCTACAAGAATAATTTCAGCGGGATTGTTATTTTTTATTGATAATAAGCACTTATTAATATCCTGTTCTGAATTTTTTGTTATTACTATTACTGAAATAGGTAATTTATCCATCAGGCTTTTGAGCTCACATAATTATTTCGGTAAATTTGAAAATATCCATTATTATATATCAGAGAAGATTTTCCCCCATTTTCTGTCTGTAACCAAGCTGTATATGGATTGACTTTCATGCCAAGGGTCAGCGCATCATCACCTTGTTTGCTCAATATTATATAAGGAATGGCATTTAGAGCGTCATTGGCAGTTTTTTCACCCATTGTAGATATATTATTTGGAGAATAGTAAGTATAAGTCAGCATATTCCGGTTATAATGCATTATCAGAGCAGGATCGCTGTAATTTTCGGCAACGTAAGCTTCGTTTATATCTCTATTTGCCCAAAACTCAGANNCTTTTAATTCAGTGGTCAATACCTGTCCCCATGAGGCAACTGTACTATATCTTGCCAAAGGAAATAGAATACTGAAGATACACATAATTGGTATCAGTATTTTCCAATTAATGAACGCAAGACAAATAATACAAGCTAGAGGAACTACAAGAAAACTATATGTTCGCGTGACTTCCTGCCCACTCGCTATTAAAAGCATCGCGCCTGTTCCGATAATCCAGAAAAAGAGTGTCAGAACGTATTTCCGTGATGCACTTTTAATCTTGTGGGTCATTAGGGAAAAAACTACTCCCAGCATTGAAAGCGCATAGATTACAAGATAACCTAGTTGTGAATACCGGCCAGCTAATCTGCCTGTTGAAGTCGCACTTTGATAATTTTCTAAATGAGTAACCTCAAAAATATTTAACATATTAGCTCGAATTGATAAAATACCCTCTTTGAACATTAGAGGACTTTCATAAATCTGCCATGCAGCAAAGACCATAATAAAAAAAATAATTAGTATCGGGTCTCTTTTATAAATTGACAATAATGTAATAGCGAATACGGCAGCAATACTGCTTGTTCCATGAGTCATTACCAGAGCAGAAAAAAGTACCATTGAAGCAATATATTCACCAATATTTTTTTGAGGATTCAATATTAGCATAAAAATAGTGAGAAGCAGTATCATCCCCAACAGCCGCGGAGTATATTCGTTTACCCCTATCCAAAAAGATAGAACTGCAAGGCTAGACAATAGAAAACAATAATTTGGTGCCAAGTTAACGCGTTTGCCAGTACTATATGTGACTAGAATAAGAAATAGTAACCATACCAGTGGAACATATTTAACCAGCGTAAATCCCACATTGGTAATAGCTAACATTGCAGCAGATAAGAAATGATAAACAGGCCAGGAATTATAAGATTCCAATGCTTGAGGTACGTTGATGTTTAGATGATTTGTTTTTAAAAGATCGTATACACCCGGGAAATGGGTGTAAGCATCAGGTTCTGTAGCATTTTCCTGAATAAATACGGCAATACCGGATACGAACAGACTAATAACTATTAAAATAAAGATAAATATGGCGTCTTTTTTTAATTCCTTATCAAGTATGGCCAATACTCCAGTAATCATTATTAAGGCGAATCCGATCCAATAAGTTACCGGCAGATAAGATGCCAGCCCTAAAGGCGCAGACGGCTCAACAATTACCGGGCTCACTTTCCAGACCGCCAGGAAAAAGAGTATTAAACTGATAAATGCCATTATCAGGTAGATTTTCTTACGTTCACCAAGCGCCAGATTGGTCAACAATTTTGGTACACCTTGAGCAGTTTTTGCGCTATTTTATCGACGCTGAAATCGGCTACCGCGATCTCCTGGCCGCGGATCCCCATTTTTTTTCGCTCTTCCGGATCATTCTTTAAACGGATAATCGCCGCGGCCAGTTCTGTTTCATTCGCAGGTTTTATTATAACGCAGCATTTACTATTTTTTAAATTTTCAGGGATGCCACCTACATCGGTAATAATCATTGGTATTCCTGATGCCATAGCTTCTAAAGTAACTGCATTCGGCATTGCTTCTTTTAAAGATGGTAATACAAAAATATCACATGTTCTATATAACTTNNATAATTTTTTTTGCAGCTTTAATTAGATATTCAATGCCTTTATCATCACATATTCTCCCAACGAATAGAACAGAAAAATATTTTCTTAGATTATATTTATCCTTAATGCTATTTAAATCAATATCAATATGAAAATTATCAACATTAATAAAATTAGGTATTATAACTATTTTTTCTGAATTTACTTTTGCATCCTTAATTATTTGAGC
>PNBM01000268.1:0-27807 GCA_003135995.1 Ignavibacteriota bacterium
TAGTTAGTAGATAGTAGTTAGTACATCATAAAAGTAATAATAAAGATAAGTCGCAACATAAATGTTGCAGTACAATAGATTATGAAGATATATATAAGATTAATTAGTTACATTAAGAAATATAAAGCTTTTATATTTCTGTCTATTTTTATGTCGGTTTTGTTTTCAATTTTCAGTGCAATATCGATTTATCTGACTATTCCGCTTTTGAAAACATTATTTATGTCGAGGAATGCGACGGAAACTGTAACACAGGCACCGGCAGGAATATCTTCATATTATGAAAATTTGCAAAGAACTTTTGAGAATTATTTATTAACATCCGGAAAAGAATCTGCTCTTTTTAAAGTTTGTATATTAATTCTGATAGCATTTTTACTTAAGAACCTGACAGGATTTTGTCAGTCTATTTTAATGCAATACGTAGAGAAAGGCGTATTAAGAGATATCCGGTATGACATTTTTGAAAAAATAAATTCTCTATCTTTAAGATATTTTACACAGGAAAAAACAGGGAACCTGATTTCGAGAATGACAAATGATATTAATGCCGTTCAATCCGGAATTTCAGCGGCATTTTCGAATTTGATTAAGGACCCGCTTCTGATTATTATTTTTCTTTTGCTTTCACTCTCTATAAGCTGGCAAATGACAATTATGACCGTAGTTGTTTTTCCCATTACTGCTTTCATTATTACTAAAATCGGTGCCTCCTTAAGAAGGAGAAGTATGAGGGTACAAAGAAAACTTTCCGATATACTCACTATAATTTCAGAAACTATTTATGGCGCAAAAATAATAAGAACATTTAAAGCTGAAAAATTCAGAAATAGTTTATTCAGGAAAGAAAATAATGAACATTNNTAAGAAGTGCACGGGCGAGTGAACTGGCATCACCTATTACTGAGTTCCTGTCTATCATTGCAGGTGTTGTTATTATATGGTTTGGCGGAAGAGAAATTTTTGTTAACAATTCACTTCGTCCCGAAGAATTTTTAGGATTTTTATTCATACTTTTCCAGCTTGTTGTTCCTATAAAAAATGTGAGCACTGTTGCCAACAGGATTCAGGAATCATCGGCATCAGGTGAAAGAATATTCGAGATTCTCGATTATGATGTTGAAATTAAAGAAAATGAAAACCCTGTTGAAATAAAATATTTTAAGGATAAAATCGAATTGCTCGATGTTAGTTTTTATTATGATAAAGAAAAAATAATTTTAGAGAACATTAATCTCGATATTAAAAAATCTGAAAGAATAGCCATAGTAGGCTCTTCCGGAGTCGGCAAATCAACATTAGCCGATTTAATCGCAAGATTTTATGATGTGACCGGCGGTAGTATTTTGATAGACGGAATAGACATTAAAAAAATTAAAATTGACAGCCTGAGAAATCTAATCGGTATGGTGCCGCAGGAGACAATTCTTTTTAATGATACAATACGAAACAATATAATTTTCGGAATGGAAAATGTATCAGAGCGAGATTTAATCGACGTTACAAAATTTGCAAACGCATATGATTTCATTCTTGAAACTGAAAATGGATTTGAGACGATTCTAGGAGAAAGAGGTCTTAAACTATCAGGCGGACAAAAGCAGCGTATCGCTATTGCCCGGACAATATTAAGGAATCCCCAGATATTAATTCTTGATGAAGCAACATCCTCTCTCGATACGGAATCTGAGAGACTCGTTCAGGATGCGTTTGAAAAATTAATGAGCAACAGAACGTCAATAATAATTGCTCACAGACTTTCGACCGTTCGGAATTCTGACAGGATAATCGCACTTGATGACCGAACTATAATGCAGGTTGGGAATCACGATGAATTAATCAAACAGGAAAAAGGCATTTACAAAAAATTGTACGAATTACAGTTCGGAAATTAAAGATATAAAAATTTTAAAGAAAACGTATAGATTGATAAAAGAACAGACAAATATAATTTTCGACAGGATAATTTTAATTTTTCTCACAGTGCAGGTGTTTTCTGTATATTTTTCCGTTGCAGTTTCCTCTTTTGCATTCGTAATCTGGACGGTTACATGGATAATACAAATCATTCTGAACAAATCATTCAACACAAACAAACAATTATTTTCCGAAATAAAATATATAAATATATTCTTAGCTTTATTTTTTGTAATAGAAATATTATCCCGCGTTTTTGCTGTAATCCCTGAAGGAGCTTTTCTGACATTAAAAAGTTATTTGCTGTTCATAATATTTTATGTTTCCATAATTAAAATTAATAAAAAGGAGATTTTATATAAAATAGTAATCTCAATCCTGATAATCGTATCTTTATTATCTGTTTACGAGTTGATACGATATTTTGTCAGTCTGAAAGATATGCCGACAGAAGTCGAAATAAATTCAGACAGGATTGGATTTTTCGGATACCCGATTTCAATGGGTGAGTTAAAAATGCTTTTGCTTTTAATGGTTTTTCCACTGCTTTTTTCGAAAGAAAAATTTTTTATGTCAAAAATATTTCTTCTCCTGTTATTGATTCCTATATTTATATCGATGTACCTTACGCAATCGAGAAATGTATTTGTTGCGATATTTATTTCTTTAATAATTTACGGTATAATTATAAACAAAAAATTCCTGATATATTTTGCGACCATATTGATTATATTCTGGTTTATTATCCCTGCGAGATTTCAAAATCGTATAGAAAGTATCGCAAACCCGAATTTTCTAAGCAATGAATCAAGACTTGTTATGTGGAACGTCGGAATGCAAATGTTCAAGGATCATCCTTTGCTCGGTATAGGGGATAATGAATTCACTAAAGTTTACAAACTTTACAAGGAACCTCAAATTGAGGGTGAGGGTTCGCATTTGCACAGTAATTACCTGATGATACTTGCTACGACCGGAATCTTCGGTTTTATTTTCTATATAAGCTTTTTTATTGCGATTTTTTTAAAGCAAATTAAATTTTACAGAAATGTATTAAATGAAACTGATAAATTACTTATATTTGGTAGCATTTTAATGATGATATCTTTTCATATATCCGGTATATTTGAATGGAACTTCGGAGATTGGAAAGTATTATCAGTTTTATTATTTTTAANNCTCTTTTATATTATATAATATTAATTTTAACAAAAATCTAAAACAAGAATAATGGATAATGACAAAAATTCCCAGCTTTTTTTATCACTTATTTATTCTTTCCAGATGCAGACCTGGATGCATCTCGGAAAATTAAAGAATCCGGTTTCGGATAAAATCGAGAGGGATTTACAGGCAGCCCAGATGTCAATCGATATGATTGAGATGTTAAAAGAAAAATCTATTAACAATAATTCCGATGAAGAAAATAGATTTATCGAACAAATTTTGGCTGATTTAAAACTAAATTATGTCGAAGAAGCAGGGAAAAANNAGAAAGAAGAAGAAAAGAAAGAAGAACCTAAAGAAGATAAATAAAAATATTATGAAATTCGGAATTATCGGGAATGCATCAAAAAAGAAATTGCCGGGAGTATTAAATTCTATAATAAAATTTTTCATTAAAAATAAAATAGAATTTATTGCAAGCAATGATTTAATGTCTCATTTTGAAAGTAAAGACTTTAATAAATATGCCGTTTCAGAAAAAGCATTGCTCGAGAAATCCGACATTCTGATTTCTTTAGGAGGTGACGGGACATTTTTAAATACTGCAAGAATTGTAGGACGGAAAGAGATTCCTATTCTTGGTGTGAATCTTGGAAGTCTCGGTTTTATGGCTGAGGTAAGCCCTAATGAAACCGATAATTTTTTTGAAAAAATACTGGAAGATAAATATAAGATTTATGACCTTTGCGTCATTTCCTGTAAGACGGATACAGACAAGCAGGTTTTCGGAATGAATGAAATTGTAATTGATAAATGCAATTCGATTAAGATGATTGANNATAAGTCCTTACAGTAAAGTTTTAATAATAACCCCGATATGTCCTCATACTTTGAACTTCAGACCGATAATAGTGCCTGATGACGGAATAATTGTGATTCATACTATTTCGAAAGAAAAAGTAAGATTGACCGCTGACGGATTTTCATCTCACATTGTCAGGTCTCCTGCAAAGTTTATATTATCAAAAGCTGATTATAATGTTTNNAGAGCAATGTTAAATGTTAAATGTTAAATGTTAAAAGTTAAAGTAAGAAATTGGATAATCATGATTTGAAAATTGAATATTGAAATTTATAAATTAGAATTTATATTTATTAATTGAGGTTCTAATATGGGATGCCGTCTGAGGCGGGTGGTTTTGTTTTTCCGATAAAACCAATGAGTACAAGAATAGTAATAAGATAAGGAAGCATTTGAATTATTTGAGATGGAATGAACGTGCCTGATATTTGAAAAGTTATTTCGAGCGCTTCAAAGAATGCGAACATAATACAGGCGAACAATATATTTACAGGTTTCCATTTTCCTATAATCATCGCAGCGAGTGCGATATATCCCCTGCCGGCAACCATTCCATCACTAAAAGAATTCTGGTTTGAAGCAAGCCATATACCTCCAAGAGCTGAAAGAAATCCGCAAATAAGTACCCCGTATAATTTATACAATCGAATTTTTATTCCGAGTGATTCGCCTGCTTCGGGATTTTCTCCGGCAGAGCGCAATCTTAAACCGAATTTTGTTTTAAATAAAACAAAATTTGATATGAATATCAAAGCAAATGAAAATAATATTATATAATCTGAGAGCACTTCGCCGACATAAGGAATATCCTGAATGTATGGAATATTAGGAAGGTCAGGAATTCTCGGTGTATTACTCGAACTCTGGAAGATAAAAACAATTAAAAATTTCGCGAGTCCTGCCATTAATAAATTGAAACCAACACCTGCTACGATTTGATTTATTTTTAGTTTAATAACGAACAATGCATACAACAGGCTAAATAATAAATTGACCAGAATTGCACAAACGAATCCAAGGAAAATATTATTTGTAAGATATGTAAATAAAGCATATCCAAGGGCTGAAGTAATCATAAATCCTTCTATTGCAATATTAATTACGCCTGCTCTTTCGGAAAAATTTGCAGCATTAGCGCCGAGAAAATACGGAGTAAACAGTCGCAGTACCTGCGCAAAAAAAGTCAACGATAATATTGAAACTATTATATTCAATTTATTAATAATTATCCATAATATTTTTCAACGAGTTTATCAACAGATAAAATAGATAATATGACAATACCCTGTATGACAAACATAATTTCCTTAGGAACTATATTATTCACAGCCAATCCACCGTAGTCGAGAATTCCAAAAAGCAAAGCCGAGAATATTACACCTATCGGATTATTCTTTGCAAGCAAAGCCACAGCTATTGCAGTAAAACCAAGATTGTTTGAAAATCCGAGTTCATAATAACCTTTATATCCCATAATAAAATTAATACCAACAAAAGAAGTGATTCCCGAACCAATGAAGAAAGCAAGTAAAATAATTTTATTATTTTTTATTCCCATATATTTTGAAGCCGTTTCATTGAAACCTACAGCTCTGAGTTTATAACCAAAACTTGTTTTATATATTAAGTAATAAGTAAATAATGCAAGGAGCAGGGCAAATACAAATGTCAGATTTAAAGATGAACCCTGAAACATTTGAAAATATTCAGAAAATTTAGGAATCATAAAACTTTCCGATATCTTTTCCGTTCTTACAGTTGATTTAACGGCAAAGAAATCAATCAACAAATAATTCACGAGTGCGAGTATAATGAAATTCAACATTATAGTTGATATTACTTCACTGACACCTTTTTTAATTTTTATTATAGCCGGAATAAGACCAAAAACACCACTGACTATAAATCCTGACAAAAGACATAGAGGAAACAATAATATGAACGGTAAACCGGAAAAATAAAATGCGACAAGACTTATTACGAAAGAACCTGCATTTAATTGACCTTCTGCCCCGATATTAAAGATAGATGCATGAAAGCAAATTGCCAGTCCGCATCCGCAGATTATCAGTGGCGTGGCTTTAAATAATGTCTGTCCCAAACCGTATCCGCTTCCGAATACTTCACCGAACATTGTTCCCAAAACGACTACCGGATTTTTACCTAATATGAGTAAAAGAATTATCGTAATCAAAAAAGTGAGTACAACCGAAATCGAAATTGAAACAATATTTGCTTTTAATTTTTTATTCAACAGAAATTCCAATCATCAGTTTTCCTATTTTTTCGAGAAGTTTATTTTTCATAGTCTCATTTTGTATATTTTCCAATTCAGAGGAAAATTCTTTTACTAAAGTACCTTTATAAATTACTCCAAACTTATCCGATAAGCTTAAAAGTTCATCAAGGTCAGATGAAATGAGAAGGACAGCTTTCCCTGCATTTCTCTGTTCAATAATTTTTGAATGTATAAATGCTGTTGCATTTATATCTACTCCCCTTGTTGGATGAGAGAATATCAAAACATCATTGTTTAGTTCTATTTCCCTTGCGAAAATAACTTTTTGCTGATTTCCGCCCGATAGCAATTTCATTATAACCGAATTTTCGGGAACGCGCACATCAAAATTATTAATTACTTCATCAGTGAGCCCGGTTAAATATTTTTTAGTTATATTTAATTTGTTTTTATCTTTAAGAATTAAATTCTCACCTATCGTAAATTCCTTTATCATACCCTTTTTAAGTCTGTCATCGGGAACCAGGGATATTTTATTCGTATTTTTTTCAAGATAACCGCTGAATTTTTTTTCCAATCCGAAAATTAAATCCACTAATTCACTCTGCCCATTACCCTCAACACCGCACACACCATATATTTCCCCGTTATGAAGAGAAAGATTTAATTTATTCAATATGTCATGTCCGTTTTTACGAAGTGTGATATTACTCAATTTGATAACAGAATCTTCCTGATTTATCATAACTGTTTCTTTGGAAATATCATTTTTTAAAATCACATCTCCGACTATTTTTCTGCTTAATATATTTATATCAAGATTTTCTTTTTCGGTTTCATAAACTACCTCACCTCGTCTCAAGACAGTCACTCTATCGGCTATTTCTTTTACTTCGTGTAACTTATGAGTTATTAATATAATAGTTTTGCCTTCATCTTTAAACTTTTCTATAATTTTATAAAATTCTTTAACTTCCACGGGTGATAACACTGCAGTTGGTTCGTCAAAAATTAATATTTCGGAATTTCTGTAGAGTAATTTAAGAATTTCAACTTTTTGTTGTTCACTTATACTAATTTCTGAGATTTTCTGTTCAAGATTTAATCCAAGGTTATATTTATCATTAAAATTATTTAATGTTTTTTCTGACCATTCAAAATCAATTTTATATTTTATTGTAACTTCACTGCCGAGAATTACATTTTCAAGAATTGTAAAATCTTCGATTAACATAAAATGCTGATGAAGCATTCCAATGTTTGATTTTATGGCATCAAGAGGAGAATCGAAAGATTTTTCAACATTATTTATTTTAATTATTCCACTATCCGGTTTATAAATTCCAAACAGAATTTTCATTAATGTGGATTTACCGGCTCCGTTTTCACCGATAAGGCAATGAACCGAATTTTTCCTGACTGCGAACGATACATTATAATTTGCCGTCAGGTCACCAAATCTTTTAGTAATATATTTAAATTCGATTGCATTCATAAAATATTTACAAAAATAACTTAATTAGTAAACAAAGGAAATGAAGTAAAGAAAAGGAAGATTAAGATATGTAAAAAGAAGAGGCGAATGAATGATTCTCGAAAGACTGAAGAACTTTATTTAAAAATCAACCCTTCCTGTGAGAAAGAAATATGAATCCTTATATTTTTTTGAAGCATATAAGAGATTTGACAGAGTGTACTGGTATTTAAAATCAAGGAAATACTGACGGATTGGCTGCCAGGAAAATTCGAAAGTTAAAATATCACGATTAACACGATCACCATCTAAAAATTTATTATCACGAACAACATCGCCATCTCCTCTTTCTATATTTCCTCCATAATTTGCAATTAATGTATCACCATTCAGAATAATTCTGTTTGCAGAACGCTGATGCTGATACGTGAGTTTAAAATTTAATCTGTTATAAATGTAAGATGTCAGCTTTACAGCTATTTCATCTGAATTAGGAGGTAAATTATGGCCAAGCGGTAAATCCCAGTTAGTATACTGGCTTTTATTAGTTCTGTGAGTATAAACAAAAGGGTTTATTCGTGTATATTCAATTGCAAACGTTACCGAAGGCAGCGTAAATGCATCTGTCCAGAGTCCGCCAATTTGGTAACCAAAACGATTGTCGTTAGCAGGATGACCATCTCTCACATTATTAAAAAGAGTTGAAAAATCCAAATCATCAATTAAAAGAGTGGACTGAAAAGAAAATTTATTAAGAGGTTGAACTTCCATATCAACTCCAAGCATAGAATTCCCTGTATTCCGTGTTCCATAATCGCCCGAATTGTAATCGGCAGTTCTTAAAAAGCTGACGGGATTAAAATAATTGAAATTAAATGGGTCCTGTGAAATAACAAGGCTTTCAAAAAATCCCATCCTGAATTTATTTGAAAAGTTAACATCAAGTCTGTGAGCGGCTATATTTTTCGAGCTTATGTCTACACCAAGTGAATCACCTTTCAAACTTCCATACATATAGTAATAATGAAGTGCTTTGTATTTTAAATCAAGCCGGATAAAACTAAACGGAACGGAATTATCCGACATAAACATTTTATCGATGTAACCAAACCCGATGAATTGCGATTCTTTTCCAATAGTCAATGCGAGCCATTCTGATTTTGTTGCATAACGAAGATAACCTTCGTATGTATCATAATTCTTTTTTTCATACCTGTATTTTGTGTTAGCTTTCAGCTTAGGGTAAGTTTCTATAGACATGTTAATATCTGCCGTATCACCTTTTATTTTCTGACCATTTGACACCCTCAAATAAAAACCCACAGTATTATACAAAGTACCACGTAATCTGAATCCAACTTCCCCGAGTGTAATTGCATGCTTCCCGAGCGAATCTCCCGTAGAATTTCTCTGTGATATATTTCCATTCGCATCCATAAAAAATGCGGAATTAGTATCGGTATATTGCAATAAATATTTTTGCTTTTGATCATTAAATATTTCTTTTAAATTGAAATCATTTAACAACCCATAAGAATTTTTAACTGTTTTATTTACATCGTATTCAAATTCAACAAAAAAATCTTTCAAAATATTTTTATCTATTGAGTTTAACTTACTTTTATTCTCGTTTATAGTTTTTAGATAATCTGCTATCTGGTGTCTGGATATCGGAATTGAAGATGAATTATAATCATGAATTACATTCATGAGTTGCATTCTTTTCAGGAAATCGTAAACAGGATGTGTGGGCGGCGCAAGTTCCACCTGGGAAAATGATATATTGCTTATAAGAAAATAAACTACTATTGTAATAAGCAGAAAAACTTTATTCATATGGTATCAAATGAAATTAAGAGAAATAATTATCAGCTGTTTATGAACTTCTTGCCTGTTTAAAAACAATATTGAATATAGATTTCGTTAAATAATGAAAATCAGTTTTTAAGGGATTTTTTTCAAATGCCTGAAAATATTTTTTTTCAGATTCCATTATTTCCTCGAGAGATTTTGGCAAATCTGCGTAGTACGGAGGGATAAGTCCTGGTTTATTATTCATTCTCTTCTCTTTTAATTCATCGAGATACAAATCAAAATACTGCCTGCTCAGAGGTCTTACTCCCACAAGTTTAATATCACCTTTTAACAAATTTATTATCATCGGCAGTTCATCTATCCAATATTTTCTTAATATCTTACCCCAGGAGGTTATCCTAAAATCATCCTTAAATTTACCGCCAAGTTTTAAGTTGTGACGTATATATATATAATTCTGTAAAAACTCAGCATACGGATTCATCGTTCTGAGCTTATAAACTTTTACAGTTTTTCCATTTTTCCCAACCCTATCGGTTTTATATATTAAACCATAAGTAGGTTCTTTCTCAACAAGCGGTTCGGTAATTTTCTTAGATATGAAATAGAGCAAGTTATTTATTTCCTTATAGTCAATTATCTCAAAACCGTTATAGTATAATCTTCCGAACGTTTCTGCTTTTGATAATGCATTGTTGATACCACTAAAGAAAAACTTATAAATATTTCTTGTCAAAAATATTTTAGGAAACACACGATTTAAAACAAAGTCAACATCCTGAACTATATTTGCAATATATTTAGGATAAATTTTATGAATTCGTTGAATTCTTTCGTTGTAAATTTCAACACAGCCTATAAAAACTCCGCCTAAAGGTAATTTTGAATTAACAGCAGAAAAAAAACTATTAAGGGATTTAATAATATTAATTTTTCTCAGATTGACAAAACATTTAATAGGTCGGGATATCGATTCTACATTGAATTTAGTAGAAGTTTCAAGAATTCTTGTAGTATCCGATTCGGGCACGGTGTACTTTGAAATGAAATTATATAAAGTTCTGTTTATTTTTTTAAATTGCCCGAGCTGAACTTTTTTAATTTTACCCGGTAAAACTTGAGTATACATCTAAATAGGAAAATTTTCTAATAAAAACTAAATTTAGTATTTTCATTTCCTGCCCTTACAATAAGATAACAAAATTTACTTAAAATTATACTGAAAAAATTTATCTTTTTTATGCTGTATAATGCTTTCGGGATAATTTGTAATTAACCAGAATAGAAAAGCTGTAACATCTATTTTATCAGATATTAACGTTAATTTTTTATCCTGCCATATGGACTTTAAATTTTTNNCTTGTGCTTTTGTTAAAAGACCGGCATAATTTTCCGGTAAAAATCCGAATGTTAAACCGTATTTATGTTCTTCCTCCTCAAGGTATGATATTTTGCCAACAAATGAATTGCACCTTAAGGATGGAGTTCCTAATACTGCCGCCTCGGAAGTCATTGTTTGACTATCGCCTATCAATAAACTTGCAAAATGAATCAATGAATGAATTTTATCAGGTGATATTTTAATTTTATATATCTCAAATTCAGGTTCAATTTCTTTTTCTGACGTAATAAATATTTTCCCTTTTTTATTAAGCATCGATATGAGTTCTCTTTTCTGATTAACAGTCAATCCTTTAGCCCCAACATCATGATGAGCTTTAAATGCATTAAACCTGAGAATAAAAAAAGGTTCATTATTATCGAGTCCTGATTCATTTAATACATTTAAATCAGGTTTAAATCTATTGGGATGCAGATATGCTAATTCATGATAACCTGCATAAGTCAGATGATTTTTTCTTTTTCTTTCAAAATTAAGAACGTCAGGGGAAATCAAATAATCAGCGAAAGGGTGAGCAAACTTTGCAAAGAGCGGTTCTACTGCAGAGTCATCATCATCTAAAATTAACGACACCATTTTGGATAATTTTGAAGCGTGTGCGAGAGTAATGGAGACACCAATTCCAAGCATTATATCGTTCTTATTAATCAACTTTACAAGTTCTTTTACATATTTTATCTGATTAAAGAATTTTCCTTTAATCGAATCGGATTTTTTTCCTATTAAAATATAATCGATATTATAAAGCTGAAGTAATTTTTTTAAATTATCGACATCTTTTATTGTTACAAAAACTTTTATCCCTTCACTTTTCAGCAAATAAATCAAATTTTTAAATAAGTGAATATGCCCCGGATGATTTATATCGATTAATATGCTATTCAATTTTTTCATTAGTATTTAATGAAGCGCCATAGCTTGAACCCGATAAAAGCAAAAATCATTAAAATTGGTTTATGGTTTAACTGATATCTGCCGAAATTTACGGTTGCCCCTCCGAATTTTTTTTTATAATCCCTTACACTGTATTCTACATCCGGGCTTCCCGCTCCACCAAAATCAAAAATACTGAAATTATTTTCTTTACTCCATAAAAATATTTTCCAAGGCAGTATATCATTCGGATATTTATTATAAAATTCTTTATAACTGCCAGCGTACCAATCATAAATTCTATCTTTAAAACAAAGTACGAACATTACACCGATTAATTTATTTTCATAAAAAGCCCCTATATATTTCAAACCTTCATTTTTTTCTTTAAAAATTTCATTTATTTTTCTGAAATAATCTAATTCCGGCAAAGGAAGTTTCANNGAAGTTTCACACGGAAATATACCCGCCTGATAATATCATAGCTGTCAGATATATCTTTTTCACTTTCAAGCTCCTTTACAATCACTCCTTCTTTTTCTGCTCTCCGGATTTCATTTCTCCTCTTTGAATTAACCTTTTCCCAAAGCCCGGATTCATCGGGTTTCAAATCAATTAAAAAATTCAGATGTTCTTTAAAAGAAAATCCCGATTCAATGAAATATTTTTTTAATTTATCTGTATTAAACAAATTTCTTACCTGTGAAAACAAAACTTTTGATTTTACACATTTATTGTATGCAGATAGTAATAAAACGACGGAATTTTCTTTTCCTTGAGATATTAATGGTCCGCCCCATATAATTGCACGAGATGACAGAATACCCAGAAGCCCGGGATTTTCTTTCTGTATGGTAGCAATCATTAATCCAACTATCTTATTTTGCTCCATTACGAAAAGTGCAACCGGTTCATACTTCGTTTGGTGAAGGTGAAGTTCGTAAAATTCAGGCGTCTGAAATATATTGCCATCCGGATGTTCATACACGAAATCCTTCCATTGCTTTTTTTCAATACTATTTACATCGGTAATAATTTTATACATCTATTTTCCTTGATGATATAAAATATTTTATAATGTTCTTAATGTTTTGATAAACAAATTCCTGTGTCCATTTGAAATAATTGTTATCCCATCTCTGGGGGTGAGTACTTATTATAATTTTATCAGGCAACTTATTTTTCATTAAATTACCACTAATATCCCGGCTATCGCAAATATTAATATTATAACCTGAGTTAATTTTATCTCTAAAGTTAAATTTATTATTATTCCATTTTCTTCCGGTATCTGTCAGATAAAAAAATTCTTTAAATTCGGAAGAAATATAAGGTTCACCAATAATTCCAAATTCTTCAAGTTTATATTTTTCCCACAACTTAATGTTATTCCAGGCTGATAGCGGGCTACCGTGCATACACACTGTTTTGACGGGATAATATTTTCGTAATATTCCGAGATTTTTTTTGAAACTATAAATAGCCTTTTCGAAATCGCCTTTAGCGAGCGCCAAATCTTCATAATGATATCCGATTTCGTGACCTAATTTCACTATTTTTTTAATAATCTCCTCATTAAAACTATCTTTTGTTAAACGGAAATAATATGTGGATTTCACATTCAGATTATTTTCTAATTCGGCAAATACAAGAGAGTTGACAGGTCTCTTATCAACGTCATGTCTTAATATTAATACTTTAGCTGAAGGCTCAATTAAATATTTTTCAATCGTCTGAAATTTATAATTATGATTTTTGAAATTTGATATTAATTGGATATATATTTTTAAAGTAAAATCACGCATTATTTGTTATCAATAAATTTCCTGAACCATAATTCAAGATTAATCCATTTCCAGATGTCTTTTGAAATATTTATTTTATTATCGAGATGCGATTTATATAGTGATTTTATCTTACCGATATCATAATATCCCCTTTGTTTAAAGGATTCGGAATCAATCATATCATATATAAATGACTTAAACCTGTCAGACCGAAACCATACATCTTCCGGTGTATCAAAGCCAATTTTATCTTTTCTGTTTCTGATTTTTTCGGGAATAATATTTTTCATTGCATTGCGTAGAATTATTTTCGTAAAGCCATTATCGATAATCGCTGAAGACTGTAATGACAAAGCCTTTTCAACTATACGATAATCGAGGAAAGGTACACGGGATTCTAAAGAAAAACACATAGAATTTCTATCTTCCCATTTAAGTAAATGCTCCAGTTTGTATTCAAAATGATTTAATAATGCGGAATGTAAGTCAGGAATGTTGAACAATTCATCGGTTATGATATTTCCTTTCGAATATTTATTCACAAAACCATCAGATAGATATTTTTTTTCAGTTACCCTTAAATTTGTTTTTAAATATGAAGGTAAGAGAAAATATAAAAATGTTTTAAAGGCATAATTGGAATGATGATATTTGTAATAATAATAATTTTCACTCGCGAGTTTTAATAATTTAAAATGCCTCAGAAGTTCTTTATAATAAACGCCGAAGAAATAATGATAGCCCGCGAATAATTCATCTGCGCCCTGTCCGTCGAGAGTTACGACAACATGTTTTTGCGCCAATTCCATTACTTTATAGTGCGCATATGGACCGGTCGATGGAACAGGTTCATTGTGAATTTTTATAAAGTTATCCATATCTTCAAATAATGAATTTGCGGTTGGTGTAGTATAATACATATTATTCAGCAAACCGGAATACTCCTTAATGTATTCAGATTCATTGCATTTGTATTCGGAATCATACACTGCTGAAAAAGTATTTAAATCGGATTTATTAAAATCATTTAAAAGCACTGATGTAATACTCGAAGAATCCAAACCTCCGCTCAGACATACACCAACGGGAACGTCGCTTCGCAATCTTAATCCCACGGAAGAAACGAAATAATCTTTAAATTCTTCAGACGATACAAATGGTGATTTTAGATTATCTTTCAGGTTATACCATTCATTAATTTTAATATCATTTTGCTCTATTGTCAAATATTTACCATGCTGGAGTTTTTTTATATCCTTAAAAAATGTTGTTTCATCCTGGTCAGTCCGGTTAAAAGCAAGGTAATCAAAAATTGCTCTGTTATTTTCTTCGGGTTTATTTCCGATTATTTTTAAAATTGGGAGAATCTCAGAAGCACAAATAAATTTAGAATTGTCGGAATAATAATACAGAGGCTTAATTCCGAATCTATCACGTGCGATAAATATTTTTCGTTCTTTCGTATCATATACAAGAAAGGAAAACATGCCATTAAAGTGTGATAAACAGTCTTTGCCCCATTTTATGAAAGAATAAAGTACTACTTCCGAATCTGTATTTGATTTAAATTTAAATCCGGACTGAACAAGTTCCTTTCTCAGTTCAAGATAATTATAAACTTCGCCGTTATATATCAGATAATATCTGTTTGAAGCATCAGCCATAGGCTGATGACCGAATGAAGATAAATCGATGATACTAAGTCTTACAAAACCAAGTCCTATATTTTTGTCAATAAATATTCCGGAATCATCCGGTCCGCGATGTTTCATACAATCCATCATAAACTTAAGATTCGATTGTTTGACAATTTGTCCGTCAAAATTAACTATTCCGCAAATGCCACACATAAAATATTATTTTTTTCTTATAAAGAGGTGATTTATGTAAGGCATAAAAGCTGTAATCGGAATTTTGAATATGTTTGTTAACACCCATTCAGATATTTCATAAGGTTTAAATAATATTTTTCTTTTCAGAGATTTCAACCGATTATGATTTTTTAAATATCCGGAAGTAAACCCGCTTCGCAGGTTAAGAATTTCAAAATTAAATCCTTTTAACCAATGAATAATTTGCCAATAATTGGCTCCTTTTCTACCTGCATAATCGAGGTCATTACCTTTCTCCCATTTTCCCCTGAATACAGCGTATTTATTGGCTAATTTAGAAGGCAGCCAGGGTACAAAATACAGTCCTGTTGTATGAAAATCTTTCGGATACAAAGAATTCGGAGTACCGGTGATAATAAGTAGACCGCTTTTTTTTATTACGCGAAATACTTCCCTTAAATATTTTTTTCTATCATTTACAATATGCTCTATAACATCTGCTATAAGAACCATATCGAATTTATTATCCTGAAATGGTAAAGGGAAAGTATCTTCAAGAAAATAAAGTTCTATTTTCTCTGATACCCCATAGATTTCTGCTCGTTTATTTGTTGTGCGGATTGCATCATTATTTATATCAACTCCGTAAACTTTTCCATTTCCAATGTTTAACGCAGAAGCGACAACTGTTCCGCCGCCACCCGTTCCAAATACCAATATTTCTTTATCTTCGAGATTATCAATTGAATTAATCCAGGGTATCAGAGAATCCAAAGAAGCTTCTACTGAAAACAATTCCCCCTGAGAATAATATTTCAGATTTTCACCTTTGATAACCGGATGAACATCTTTGATAAAATCTTTATTTTTTACTTTAACTGACAAAACTTAAGAATGGACAGGTGTGTCTTTTTTAAAAAATAATTTAAATAATCCGTAAAAGGAAAATATTATTACGAATGAATCAATTGGAACCCTGTACCTGTATTGACATAATAATACTGTTGTATGTATGAGAGTGTGAATAAACATAATAAAAAATATAAACACTGCGTATTTATTTTTTTCTTTGAATCCAAAAAATAAACCAACAATAAAAAAAGGTAATAATATTCCGTAAGTTAAAATAATTGAAAGATTATGTTTTAAAGACCAGGGTTCCTCCGAACGGAATCCTTCACTTACAAACATCGGAGTAAAACGGAAGGGTCGCCAGAATTCTTTGAAATCAACAAATGCCTTTTTTATTGGTGAATATCGGTGCGGGATTAATCCATACTTTATACCGCGATTTAATTCATTCTGAAGAGTAATATCATATATATTCTGCCCTTTTATGACCGAATCAAGTGTTTCATTTGAAATTTGAATTTCCATCGGAGCATTATATTTCGTTTCATATCCGAATATTTTATCGGTGAAAACAGCAGTTCTTTCTGAGATTATAACAGGCTTTTTATAAACACTGTAGTTCCTTATGAGCCACGGAATCATAAAAACAAATACTAATAAAACAAATACCGATGCTTTTTTTAATCCGGATTTTATACTTTCATTATCTAAATAAATCAATCCTAATGCAATAACGGGATAATACACAAAATATCTTTCGTCAAGGTGAATAAGAAAAGCAAATAAAAAACTTAATAATATAATTTTCGGGAAATATTTTTTTTCTTTGGATGCGTATAACAACATTAATACAACGAAAGGAAAAACAAACTGAAGCCAGTTTTCTTTAAGCAAAGTCGGAACCCAACTTATGAAATAAACGTATATGAGACTCCACAATGAAGCCAATATTGCTACTTTTTTGTTAAATAAAAATACCGCAAGATAATAAATTATTACAGTAACGAAAGCACTTATAACTGCATTTATAATTATTAACGGAATATAATTTTCTCCGAAGATTACAAAATTCAACGCTATTATAGCCGGAAAAGCAGGTGGTAAACTACGTGTGAGTTCGTTTATCTGAGAAATATACGGGATGAATATTCCTTGTTGCAGGAATTTATGAGCATAATCTATATAAGCCCAGTCATCATCAAAATTAGAAGTGCCTACTAATGAAAAATAGACAATTCCATAAATCAGACGAATTAAGAGTGAGAAAAAAAACAAATAGAAAACGAGATTTCTCGTTTTAATCAATTCCAAGCGGGAAATAATATTAGTCAATTTTATCTTTAAGTTTACTTTCCAGGATAGCCGTAAATGAGATCAATTCTTTTACCTGGTCATTCAGTTTTACAACTTTCAATGTTAAAAATAAAACATAAATTAAGAGGAAACCAATAACGGTTATATAAATCATATTTTCAGCATAGAAGCCAAAAATACTTCTCGAAATGAATACATAAAATGATTCAAAGACCGGAACAGATACAAAAAATAATGCAAGTAATATCCATAAAATCGAATATGTCGGGCTTAATGTTTTTTTTCTTATTACATAAAATATGTAAAAGAAAAAGGCAACGCCGATTATTAGTGATGCAATCTGAAGTTTAGGGCTCATTTCTTACTCCGAATTCTTTTTTAATTTGTTTTTTTAACAGCAGACAACCCACAATGTTTATAAAACCTTTTACAGGATAGGCAAGAGAATTTATTAAACCGTAATAAGAACGCCCGGTTTTTCTTGCCTTCATTAGAACAGGCACTTCAATAATTTTAGCTCCTATATAATGTGTTAATATCAACCCGACGTTTGGATCGCTAATTTCATGTTTATAATAATTGGCAAAGAAAGAAATTATTTTTTTATTTAAAGCGATAAACCCGGAAGTCACGTCATTGATTTTGTATCCTATTATTATTGAAATCCAGAATGCAAAAGATTTAATAATAATCCTGCGAAAGAAGTAAGATTGAAAACCTTCTTTTGTCAAAAATCTGGAACCGATGACTCTGTCTGCTTCCCCTTTTATTACAGGTTCAATAATTTTAGGTAATTCACAAGCTAAATGCTGACCATCGCCATCAAACTGACAAACTATATCATAACCATTTTCATAAGCATATTTATAAAAAGTTTTCCAGGTTCCGTCAATCCCGCTATTTATGCAATGCGTGATTACCTTTACGTTCAGCAATTCGCAAATTTGTTTTGTATTATCGAATGAACTATTATCAATGACGATTATGTCATAACCAAAATTATTCTTTTGTAAATCATTTATAACATCTCTGATAGAATCAGCTTCATTATAGGCGATGACTGCAATTAGAATTTTCAATATAATTATTTTTTATTTTGCTATATATTTAATGACTTCCGGATTTTCCAAAGTTTTTTTTGAATAAACTTTTCCAGCTTTAATAAAACTCATAGATGGTACACTCATATTATCTACAACAACAGCTCCTGCACCAATAAAAGAAAAACCTTCGAGATGAGCCATCCCGCATAAGGTCGAATTAAGTGATAATATTGTATTTGAGCCAACAAAAGTATCATGACTTGCGATTGCCCCCGAATACATAAGAACCATATCACCGAGCACGGCATTATAATCAACAACAGCTCCGGCAAAAATAACTGCTCCTTCGCCGATTTTTGATTCTATATTTATGATAGCTTTCGGATGAATTAATTTAGCAACAATGAAATTATCGTTTTTTATTTTTTGAAACACATCCCATCTGTTTTGGAAATTCGAATATCCTAATGCAACAGCAATTTCGAATTCATTTAAATCCTTTGATTTTTTTACCATCTCATAATCACCTAATATTTCATCACCTTCATCAATATCACTTATAAAACCAGAAAATTCATATCCACATTCTTTTATAAGATTTTTTATGTGATACCCAAGAACTCTTGCACCATAAACTATTATTTTTTTCTTCATATTTATTCAATAATAATTTTAGAAGTAATAAAGCTGATAGCATTATTTAATGATATAATCATTTTTCTTCTTTCTAATCCCCTTGCAATAATGAAACCATGCCTGTTTAAACTATTGGTAATTTTTGTTAAACTTTCATTTACATTAAAAGGGATATCCACTCTTTCGATATTTTTGTCATTAAATATTTTTTCCCAATTATAAATTTTTATTACTTTCCCGGGTTTAAAATTAAAATATTTAATTGCAGAACAATATTTNNCTTTTCCCTTAATCTTATATTATTTCCCGCTGCAATATTTACAGCTAATGCATCCATATTTATTCCAGTCGAAAGCGGAACTAAATATGAAGTAATAAAGTCCCCTCCAAGCCTTGCACCTATTTCAATCAACACAGGTTTGTTCTTTTCTGTTACCTTCAATTCCGAATGACAGATACAATTATCAAGTCCTAATGAAGAAACAGCTTCGGAAACAATTTTTGATATTTTTTCCTGAATATTAGGACTTAAATCTGAAGGTTGAATATGCCCCATTTCAACATTATACGGAAGTTCAGAAGTAATTTTATCAGTAAATTGCAAAATNNTTCAATTTCTTAATATTATCTTTATTAAATTTTCTATCAATTAATATTCCATCCGCGCATGGTAAATTTGCTTTCAGGAAGCATTTCTTCATTAAATATTTATCCGTCGAATTCTTTATTGAATCGCAAGTTGGAAATGTCAGATTTAATTCTTTCGCAATTCTTGCCATCATAAGCAAAGGTCTTTCAGTAGACGATGTGACGACTCCTTTAACTTTATATTTTTTTGCAATTGCCAATGTTCTGTTAAAGTCATTCCCCTCGACACGATAAAAAATATTTGCATGTTTTTTTGCAATGGCATGATTATCAGGGTCCAATACAACTGTGTTGAAACCTCTTGCTTTTGCCGTCCTGATTAAAGGTTCCTGCAAAACTCCCGCTCCGAATATCAATAAATTATCTTTCATCCGATTATTTTTTTCTCGCTATGACAAGCATAACATCACCCAGATTAATTTTTATCGGTACAATGCGCTCTTTTGATTTATTTATTTTAAATAAATATTGAATTGCACTTCCTAAATTAAAATATTTTGAAGGATGCGAAATCGACAAGACATCAAAACCAAACTTATTTAATAAATATGTAACGGAACATGGATTATAATAGTATATGTGCATCGGCGGTGCTATAAGCCTCCATTTTTTTCCGAATATTTTGGAATAAAGTGAATTAATGTCACCGGTTGTGATGACTAAACCTGAGCCCGGCTGTGTTATTTTTGATATTTTTTCTATGAACAAATCCGGATTCAGAAGATGTTCTATTGTATCCAGCATTACCACCAAATCATATTTACCATTCAATTCAGCAGAAAGAAAATCTTCATTTCTGACTGGCAACTTATATTTGTCTACTGCCAGCTTACTGGCATATTCAGAAATTTCGAATCCTTCCACCTGCCAGTTCCTCGAAATAGCTGCAGANNTGCGCTGCCAATTTCAATTAACTTGCCTTTTGGATAATATTTTTCGATTTCATCTAAAAGAATATTGTTGTTTTTTAAATGAATTACTTTATCACTCTCATAATCGGGATATTCGTTTAAATAATAATTTTTTTCATAACCTGAATATATGTCTTCAGGTTTAACATCGGAAAATATAAGATTACAGTTCTTATTAATGCATCGAAATATTTGAAATGATTTAATAGTCCATAGAAGAACTCCTGTTGAACCGCAATTATTGCAAGTAAGCATATTAATTTTTATTCAATACCTCTTTTATTGAATCGCAAATATATTTAATTTTTTCAACAGTCAGGGAACTGTACATCGGTAAAGTTATTAGATTATCACCAACGTATTCAGTTTTGGGTAAATATTTTTTATATGCGGAATAAATGCCGAATTTGTGGACAGGAATATAATGAACGCTTGTTTGAATTCCTTTGGATGCTAAATAATTCCGTACGATATTTCTTTTTTCGGAATCGGAATTTTTTAAAATAATTGTAAAAATATAATTCGATACGAATTCCTTATTTTTTAAAAAAGGTATGATCATAGAATTTATTTCTTTTAAATTAGTGATATAGGATTCTCTGATTTTTGCCCTTTTGATTAAATCTTTTTTAAGTTTATANNTGAGCAATTCCTATAGAAGCCCGCAAATCATCAATCCTGAAATTATATCCTAATTCTTTCACATCATACAACGAATTATGTCCTTTCGACCTGTCATAGGAAAGAGTTGTCATTCCGTGTGACCGCAATAATTTTGCTCTTTCATAAAACTTAATATTATTGGTAACCAGCATACCGCCTTCACCTGTACTAATATTTTTATTTGAAAAGAAACTAAAAGCACCTATATCTCCAATTGTACCGAGTTTTTTGCCCCGATATTCGGATAGCGGTCCGTGACAAGCATCTTCAACAATATATAATTTATGTTTTTTAGCAATTTGTAAAATCTTATTCATCTCGCACGGAAAGCCTGCGTAATGCATCACTATTATTGCTTTTGTCTTTTTCGTAATTAGTTTTTCAATTTGTTCGGGGTCGATTGTCAAATCATCGTAGCTTTTTATATCACAAAATACAGGAGTCGCGTTCACATACCTGATGGAATTTACAGTTGCCATAAAAGTTANNAACATTGCCAGATGTAATGCAGACGTACAATTTGATAATGCTAATGAATATTTTATATTCAATAATGAAGAAAATTTTGCTTCGAACTCAGCAGTCTTAGGTCCCGTGGATATCCATTTTGAGCGTAAAGTTTTTATAACTGCTTTTTCTTCTTCTCTATCAAAATTTAAATCGAATAAAGGTATTTTATACATTATAAATATTATGCTTGTAACGTTTTATATTTTCTTTATTACTAAACCAATCAATCGTTAATTTCAGGCCTTCGTCAAGTATAAATTGTTGTTTCCATTTTGTATTCAAAGTTATTTTTTCTTTTGAACCTAATAATCGTTCTACCTCAGAATTCACAGGTCTCAATCTTTCTTCCATAGTTTTAATCTTAGCAGAAGGATTTATCAGTTGTATCAATTTATTTGCAAGATTACCAATGCTGATTTCGGTACCGGTTGCGATATTAACATCGTTACCGTTAAGTTTATCCGATTTTGCTATTTCAATAAATCCATTCACTGTATCTTTTACAAATACCAGATCTCGTGTCGGTAATAGCGAACCAAGTTCCAAATCGGTTACACCATTTAACAACTGCGATATTATAGTAGGAATTACAGCTCTTGCAGACTGACGTGGTCCATATGTATTAAAAGGTCTGGCAATTGTAACAGGGAGATTAAAGCTCCTGTAAAAAGATTCAGCGAGTGAATCCGCGCCTATCTTAGAAGCCGAATACGGAGACTGTCCCTGTCTCGGATGTTTTTCATCAATCGGGACATATAAAGCAGTTCCATAAACTTCCGAAGTTGATGTAACGATTATTTTTTCGATATTATAATCGAGCGAAGCCTGCAACAGATTCAAGGTTCCTTTTATATTAGTATCAATATAACTCGATGGTGCATGATAACTATAAGGGATTCCTATTAATGCAGCGAGATGGAAAATAGTATCTACACCTTTGCAAGCTTTTCTTACAGAATTTTCATCCCGAATATCTCCGCAAAAAACTTCGATTGAATCAATTATTTCCTTAGGGTAGGAATCAATCCAGCCCCAATTATTAAAAGCATTATAAAGAACAAAAGCTTTCACATCATAATTTTGTTCCAGCAGTTTTTCAACCAAATGGCTTCCTATAAAACCATCGGCACCCGTTACTAATATTTTTTTCATAATTTATAAATAATAATTAGATTTACTTTCTTTTGTCATTAAACATTAAATTATTTAATAATGATTAACGGCCTCGGTTAAAGCTTCAATCCATTTTGATTTAACATTACGCCATTCATAATTTGATATTTTATTACGCAGGTTAATTCTATATTCATTAAACTTTTCTTTACATTTAAATATATTTATTATTTCAGAAGATATTTCATTGACATCAATACCCTTGAAATAATAAATTTCCTTATTATTATAAATGGAAGAAACACCTTCCGATTTAGTTGATAAAACGAATAAACCGAAATATCCTGCCTCCATTATACTCAAAGGAAAATTATCAAATTCTGATGTATTAAAATAGAATGAATATTTTCCATATTCATTTAAGAAATCGGTTCTATCGATTAACCGGTGAAAAATGATACCGGGTATATTATATTCATTCTCTAAATTTTCGAGTAGAGAACCGTTGCCATAGAAATGGAATTCACAATTTATATTATCAACCACTTTTTGCGCAACTTTCAAAGCAAGTTCGGGTCTGTACAATTTTTCAAAACTTCTTGACCATAATATTTTATTATTCCAGTCTGAATTATTATTAACTGCGGGGAACGTATAATTTTCATTAAAATGATTAGGAATCAGAACGACATTAAAATTATATTTTTTAAATACATCGAAAACAAATCCCGAAGCAACAATAATTTTTTTATCTCTAATTACAAACCGAACAAGTTTGGAATACTTTTCCAGAAATATTTTAGCCTGCCCGTCATGAAAATTATAAAGAATATTTTTACCAAGTAAGAAAGCTACGGCAGCTGCAACCATCATAGGAAAGAATCCGTAATATGCGCAGCCAACTGCGATTATTAAATTTGTATTCTGTCCTATTTTATAGATATCTAATATACCCTTAATCCTTTGATACACCGAGCCATAAGTTGAAACCAAAGTTACTTCATAATTTTCTTTTTCTAAAGAATGTTTTAGTTCTAATATTTGATTGGTTATCCCGCTTTTACTTTCCCGGTAATTGAGCACTATAAGAATATTTTTATTTTCTGAATTTCTCAATTTCATTCAACCGGATTTTAAATGATAAGTGTCTTGAAAAGTCATAACCATCATTAAATAAATATTCGCCATTCTCATATTTATTAATTAAATTATTACCATAATATATACCTTCTGTTTTTAACAATTCCATATTCTTCTCAAAAAATATTTTTTCCAATTTACTTGCACTCAGTCCTTTAATTAAGACAGGATAATTTAAAGAAAATTTTTCCAAATCAACCTCGTCTTCCGAATACCACGTTTTTGCAACGGGAATTATCAAATCTTCCGCAAATCTATATTGAATTCTTTTGTCAACATTTTTTGATAAAACTTCTTTTCCCGTTATATTAAATTAAAAATATTCTGATAATACCTTTTCATTATCCGAGATGAAGGTTACATTATTATCTGAAGTCGGAAGCAAAATTATCTTTCCCTTTGAATTTTTTGCGAATACGAGCTATTGCTCAAGGCACTTATCTGAATTTATTAAAGGATTTTCAAATAACAATTTTTTTTTACAATATTTCGAATAAAAGCCTGTATCATTTTTATAATCCAGACTATAAGTCTCAATCCCCAGTCTGCCGGGGCTTCTGACAGCATTTAATCCGTAAGAATCAATATTTAGTACGATTACTTTGTGATTATGCATAATTATTATTCGCGGATAAAACTATTATCTCCTGTTGAGCCAATCAATGTAATTTCTTGAAGTGGAAATGAATATATTATCTGCATTATCGCGGATAAAATCAAATATTGGTTTTAATATTTTTTCAGGAAAGTCCAACGATGCAGATGGATGAAACCATAAATAACATACGGTATTAGTTTCTACAGCTTTATTTATAATATTGCAATAATATTTGACTAAGAATTTTTGTGAAGTATTTTTATTGAATACCAACTCCGATGAACTTTTAATTTCCCAAAATCCTCTTTCATATTCCTGCGGATAACCAAGAACATTATAGTTATCTGTTCGGAAGGAGGTGATACCGAATTTAGTCAACGAATTTTTATATCCGGTTATATTTCCCGGATAAACAAATGATTTTAAATCAATATTTATATTTTTTGCAAGTCTCACACATTCGGACAATTCAGATTCAAACGATTCAGATGNNCGTGAACATACCTCCTCCGAACAATTTATATGTGAAAACGTATGACATGCAACTTCATGTCCCGTTTTTGAATTCATTATGAGTTCAATTAAATCGGGTGCATACCATCCCGGAGAAGTTTCATTATTTGAGCAGGGGTCATCAACAAACCAATCGGTTTCATCGAAATTCCAATAGATATTTTTAAATTTTTTTATCTGCTTAATTTCTGGGTGGGCAATACCATTAATTTTATTACAGTTCCCAAGGAATAAATGGCCCACGGTCGCCCACGTCAAAGGAATATTATAATTATCGCATAAATCTAAAATCACGGGGATATTTTTCCTTTCCCGGNNCCCGGGATGCATAATCTGATGCTTCTTTTGAAGAATTAATATGAGTTGAAAATCTCCATGCCCACGCAAGTTCGAAATCAGCGCAAATAATTAAAGCAGCTTTATAAGGCTTGGGAATGAATTTTTGATAATCACCTGTTTTTTCGACAACAGGGTCCATACCAAATCTCAATCTAATATTTTTATATGCCGGTTTAATTATATTTATCAAGAGACTCTTTCATTAAATCAATATATATACCTGTTAATTTATTTATACATTTTTCATATCCAAATTTATTCCTTATTGTTGATAAAGCATTATCTTTAATTTCTTTAATTTTTGTTCCATCAGTTTTGACATACTTAACCAATTCATAAATTTTTTCAAAATCTTTTTCGTTTACCAAAAAGCCATTATATCCATCAATTATAATTTCTTTGGTTGCGCCTATATCAGTTGAAACGGCTATTAATCCCGAAGCCATATATTCTAATATTGAATTTGAAATTCCCTCACCAAATTCAGATGTTGAGCAGAGTATTCCGACATCACACAAACTTAGATAATCCTCAACATTACTTTTTCTTCCAAGAAATTTAAATTTCGAATTTACTTTATCATCTGAATTTTGAACAAGCTTTTTATATTTTTCTTCATTCGGACCGGAACCAATTATGTATACATAATCTACAATATTATCCTTAACTAATTTTAATGCTGCTTTAAAAAAAGTATCATAATCTTTATAATCCGAAAAATTTGCAACCGTTATAATATTATACTCTTTACCTGTATTATTTTTTTCTTTAAACCTGTTCATATCAATGGCATTATACAAAACTTTACCTTCAACTTTATATACATCGAGACCCACTTGTGAATTACTTATTACCAAATCAGATTTTTTCAGGTATTGTCTTTTAAATTTGTACTCNNGTTTGTACTCAAGTCCTTTTTCTATTCCGGCATCCTGAATTGAACCATTTATAAAGATGGAATTATATTTTTTGCTTATCCGGTAAGCATAAAACGAAGATAAGGAATCGAATGTATGAACTATATCGGGTTTAAATTCTTTGAAGCATCTTCTTATATTAAATAAGGGTTTAACTTTATTATGAATTTTGTCGAGTTCACAAAAATATTCCGTAAGTTTTTTTACAGTTTCAGTGTAGAATTGACTTTTATTTAAAGTCACGACACCAATTTTAAATTTATTTTTATCGAGGTACTTTAATATTTCAACGAGTTGTCTTTCTTTACCTCCGGCATTTAAACCATCTATTACGTACAATATTTTGATTCTATTACAAACCAATATTTTTAAGATTTAAAATTTTCGATAACATTTTTATATATGTCACAGTACCTTTCGGTAATGGAACTCCAGGAATAGATTCCCGTTAATCTTTTTTCAGATATATTTCGGCTCATTTCATCAAGAAAAGAACGATTATTCAATAAATATTCTAATTTTTCTTTCAGGCTGTCAACATCTTTTGGTTTAAAAAAAATACCCGTTACCCCGTTTTCAACTACTTCATGCAGACCACCAACATCAGATGCCAAAACCGGTTTATTAAAAGCAAATGATGTCATTATAACGGCACTTTGTGTAGAATCAGTATAAGGTGTAATTACAAATAAGCTTCCTGTTATCAAAGATACAAGTTCCGAGGTTTCAATATAACGATTTAAAAAAATGATATTCTTATTGTTTTCAATTTTTTGTCTATCAAACCACAAATTACCATCTCCTGCAATTACAAGCTTAGTATTTCCTAAATTTTCAGCGGAGTTATTAAAGGCTTCCACTAAATATTCTACACCTTTATATTTCGATAACCTCCCGAAAAAAAGAACATAATTATTATAATTATTTTCAATATTGTGATTGAATTTATTATAAATGTCAAGAGTTCCGGAATAAACATGATGTACCTTTCGGGGTTCGACATTAAAATATTTTATAAACTCATCTTTCAAATATTCATAATGTTGAATGAAATGAAAATTATATTTAACAAANNCCCGAATGAGCTTTAAAATCATGTAAAGTCCAAGCGGCTGGATAATTCCTGAAAAATCTCTTAAAATAAAAAATGAAACCAGAGGTTCCATTATAATGAATTAAATCAAAATTTTTTCTTTTTATTAATTTAGAGGCGGATAAACATGCCCTGAGATTTCTCAAAAG
>PNBM01000268.1:27861-28056 GCA_003135995.1 Ignavibacteriota bacterium
AAAGCTATCATTAATAATTTCATTTACCACGATATTCCCTGATAATCAGGGAAATTTTTTAATTCGGGAATATAAACCAGGTCAATAATTTGTAAACCTGGTTTGGATTTAATTTCTTCAATAAATTTTTTTGAAGAATTATTAATTACGAGAAGTTCAGAAAAATTCAAAATTTCTTTAAAATCGGGGACTAAA
>PNBM01000094.1 GCA_003135995.1 Ignavibacteriota bacterium
AGAGTAGCGGTCTCCAAAACCGTCGGTTGGGGGTTCGATTCCTCCCACCCGTGCGAAAATGTAATTTTATCAGAATAAAAAAATTATGAAGGAAAAAATAATAAATTTTTTTCAGGATATCTATAAGGAAATGAAAAAGGTAACCTGGCCAAAGAAAAATGAACTGAAAGATTCTACGGTAATCGTAGTTGTAACCATGGTAATCTTTGCAGTCTTCGTATATCTTGTTGATAAGGGAATAAGCGAGTTTTTAAAAGTAATATTTTAGTATTTAATTATCATAAGAATGAACGAAAATGAAGATATAAATAAAGGCATTGATGAGGAAAATGAAAGCATTGAAACAAATGCTAATGCCGAATCAAATCCTGAAGAAGATGAACAGCAATCGGATGTATACAAATGGTATGCGGTCAGAATAATAGCGGGGCATGAAAACAAAGTTAAAACATACCTTGATGCTCAGATAAGAGATGAAGGTCTCGAGCAGAAAATAAAAAACGTACTGATACCGCTTGAAAAAGTTTTTGAGGTGAAAAGCGGAAAGAAAAAAGTTAAATTCAAGAATTTTCTTCCGGGATACATTTTGATAGAAGCCGATCTTGACGATAAAATAAGAAATTTCATTTCGATGGCTCCTTCAATAATTAATATGGTAGGTTCAAAAAGTGTTTCAGGCAAGAGGCTGGAACCGATGCCATTACAGGCTCAGGAAGTTAAGAGAATAAAATCAATATTAAACGAAGAGAACCAGGAAGAGAAAATAGATTTCAGGCTGAATGTAGGTGACCCTGTAAAAGTTACAAGCGGACCGTTTAACAATTTCAACGGAAATGTGCTTGAAATAAACACTGAAAAAATGAAAGTTAAAGTTATGGTTAGTATATTCGGCAGAAAGACACCTATAGAATTAGAATTCACTCAAATTGAAAAAGAAAAATAATTATAAATTAATCAGAAATAAAATTTGTTATGGCGAAAAAAATTGTTGGATTTATTAAGTTACAAATTCCCGGCGGTCAGGCAACAATGGCACCGCCCGTAGGTCCTGCACTTGGTCAAAGAGGTGTGAACGGCATGGAATTTTGCAAGCAATTTAATGCAAGGACACAGGATAAAAAGGGTATAATCATCCCTGTAGTAATAACAGTATTTTCGGATAAATCTTTTACATTTATCACAAAGACTCCTCCGGCTGCGGTATTATTATTAAAGGCGTCCGGTCTCGAAAAAGGTTCAGGTATTCCGAATAAAAACAAAGTCGGCAAAGTGACAAAGAAGCAGGTTAAGGAAATTGCCGAAGCAAAAATGACTGACCTGAATGCAAGAAGTGTAGAGCGGGCTATGAGTATGGTAGCAGGTACAGCGAGAAGCATGGGAATAACCGTCGAATAGTTTTTAATTTTTTATTTAGATTAAATATACATTTTACACATATATGAAATTAACGAAAAAACAAAAAGAAATAGTAAAATCTACAGACCTTAAAAAGGATTACAAGATTACGGAAGCAGTTGCATTAATAAAAAAGCATGCAAAAGCAAAATTCGATGAATCGGTTGATATTGCAATAAATCTTGGTGTCGATCCGAAACATGCAGACCAGGTAGTAAGAGGCACGGTATCATTACCGAACGGAACAGGCAAAACCGTAAGGGTACTTGTTATTGCGAAGTCTGAAAAAAAACAGGAAGCAATAGATGCAGGAGCCGAACATGTTGGATTTGAAGATTATCTGAAAAAAATCCAGGAAGGCTGGACAGATATAGATGTAATTATTGCCGCACCCGATACAATGAGTGAACTCGGAAAGCTGGGAAAAATTTTAGGACCGAGAGGATTGATGCCGAATCCGAAGAGCGGAACGGTTACGCCGAACATAGGTCAAGCAGTAAAAGAAGTGAAGGCAGGAAAAATTGATTTCAGGGTTGATAAAAACGGAACCGTGCATTCAAGCATAGGAAAAGCTTCATTTGATGAACAAAGTCTTGTTGAAAACATTACTACGTTTATAAATATGATAATTAAGTTGAAACCGGCAGCCTCAAAGGGAACTTATATCAAAGGAATTACATTATCAAGCACGATGGGACCCGGGATAAAAATCGACAAAACTTTAACTGATATAAAAACTGCAGCATAATTATTTTAAAAATTTTAAATATAGAAATTACGCACTCAAAAATATATAAATTGGCTTCTGTGAAAAGCCGGTTTAGCTTCATTGCTTCATAATGTCTTAATTAATTTAATTAGAAAATGGATAAAGTTAAAAAACAAGAAGTTATCCAACAAATTAAAGATTTATTAGATTCTTCCGAAGCCTTATATTTAACCGATTTTACCGGTATGACAGTAGAACAAGTTAATGAATTAAGGAATGAATTTTACAACGTTAAGATAAACTATAAAGTTGTAAAAAACACGCTCGCATTAAGAGCTTTAAAAGAATCTTCAAAATACTCAGGATTTGTAGATAACTTAGACGATTTTTTGAAGGGTCCGACAGGATTTGTATTTGCCGGAGAAGATCCGGTAGCCCCGGCGAAAATTTTAAAGAAGTATTTTTCTAAAATAGAAAAACCGAAATTTAAAGTAGCAGTCGTTGATAACCAGTTTTATGGAAAAGGCACGCTTGATGAACTCGCCTCATTATTGTCAAAGGAAGAGGTCATTTCAGCAATTATGGCAAGTCTCGATTCTCCGGTCTCCGGAATAGTCGGTTCCATAAACGTGGNNATAATAATAAATTTATAAAAGGAAAATAAAATGTCAGTAGTAGAAGAATTAGTAGACAAAATTGCAAACTTAACATTGTCAGAGGCGTCAGAACTGAAAAAAGCATTAGAAACTAAATTTGGTGTCACAGCAGCAGCACCGGTTATGATGGCAAACGCAGCCGCAGCCGCAGCACCTGTTGAAGAAAAGACCGAATTTACAGTTGTGCTTGCAGATATAGGCGCAGAAAAGATAAAAGTAATTAAAGTAGTAAAAAATGCAACAGGACTTGGACTTACGGAAGCAAAAGCTCTTGTTGAAAGTGCACCGAAACCAGTTNNACAATTAGAAGCTGCCGGTGCCAAGGTAGAAATTAAATAGTTACGTTTTATTAGTTTTATTAAGGTTCTTAGGTCGGTTATCCGACCTATGAACCTTTGACGTTATGTGATTTAATTTTCAACTTTTTCGTTTTTTTAATATATTATTTAATTTATAATTAAATGGAAATAAAACCCGATGTCTTGAGCTTAAAACCTCAGAGCAACAAAAATCATAGACTGACTTTTTCCAAGTCAGTATTACAAAAAGAACCGCCCGATTTACTCAATGTACAGCTTCAGTCTTATAAGGATTTTCTGCAGGAAGATGTTCCTATCAGTAAAAGGAAATCTCACGGATTACAGAAAGTATTTGAGGATAATTTTCCGATAACGGATTCGCGGGAAACCGCCATACTTGAGTTTGTCGAGTATTATATAGAGAAACCGCCTTATACAATTCGCGAATGCCAGGAACAAGGTCTGACATATTCCGTACCTGTGAAGGTAAAATTGCGTCTTTCCACAAAACCGAATGCCGCCGCAAAAGAATATAATTATAGTATAGAGCAGGATGTATATCTTGGCCATTTACCTTATATGACACTTAGAGGCAGTTTCATAATCAACGGAGCTGAAAGGGTAATCGTCAGCCAGTTACACAGGTCTCCGGGAGTTGTATTCAACGAATCAATTCATGCAAACGGTACCGAACTATATTCCGCAAGGGTTATACCGTATAAAGGTTCATGGGTAGAATTCACAACTGATATTAATGAGCTGTTATACGCCTATGTGGACAGAAAAAAGAAATTTTATTTTTCAACCTTATTAAGAGCATTAGGATTCAGCGAAAAAGTAAAAATGCTCGAATTATTTAATTTAGTTGAAAAGGTTGATATAAATAATAAAAATTATCTCGATTACGTTGGCAGGATTGTTACGGAAAATGTTATCGATAAAGAAACGGGTGATGATTTAGGAATTACCGAACAAACAGTTCTTAATGAAGAATTAGCATTAACCGTACTGAATTCAAGAATCAAACACTTACATTTATTAAAGGCTGATAAGACAGACGGTGAAAAGGTAATTTTCAATACGATTATGAGAGACGATGAAGAGAGCGACATTCTTGTTGAAAAAGTGCACACAGAACCACCGGTAAAAGAAAAGAAATCAAGTGTTTCTTTAATAGATGAAGGTGAAAGTGCAAAGAGTTACATCGAGAAACTGTTTTTCAATCCTAAAAAGTATGATTTAGGCGATGTCGGAAGATATAAAATAAACCGCAAGTTAAATTTAAAGATAGATTCGCACATAACAGTATTAACTCTTGAAGATATTGTAGCTATAATTAATTATATAAAAGAATTAGTAGACAATAAAAAGGAAATCGATGATATTGACCATTTAGGAAACAGAAGAGTGAGAACTGTCAACGAACAGCTTTCGCAGCAATTTGCGCTTGGACTTTCGAGGATGACAAGAACAATCAGGGAAAAAATGAGTATTCACGATGAAGAGAATTTAACTCCTTCGAGGCTTGTAAGTTCGAGACCAATAACAAGTGCGCTTGCTTCATTTTTCGGTACGAGCCAGTTATCACAATTTATGGATCAGACAAATCCTTTGGCGGAAATGACCCATAAGAGAAGAATCAGTGCTTTAGGACCCGGTGGTCTTTCGAGAGAGAGAGCAGGTTTTGAAGTAAGAGACGTCCACTACACACATTACGGAAGACTATGTCCTATTGAGACGCCTGAAGGTCCGAACATCGGATTAATTTCTTCTTTGTGTATTCACTCGAGGGTGAACGAACTTGGCTTCATCGAAACACCTTACAGAAAGGTAGAAAAGGGCAGGGTATATGAGAGCGTTGAATATTTATCTGCCGATAAAGAAGACAGCTTTAAAATTGCGCAGGCAAATGAGCCTGTAGATGATAAAGGGAATCTGCAAAACCAGAAAGTTAAGGCGAGATACAAAGGTGATTTCCCGATAATAAAAAGGGAAGAAGTGGATTACATGGATGTTGCGACAAATCAAATTGTAAGTTCAGCGGCTTCATTAATTCCTTTCCTCGAACACGATGATGCTAACAGAGCGCTTATGGGAAGTAATATGCAGAGACAGGCTGTTCCGCTTTTGAGACCTGAAGCTCCGTTAGTAGGAACAGGTTTCGAGGAAATAGTAGCAAGGGATTCAAGAACGATGATAACTGCCGAAGCGGATGGATTTGTAGAATATGTTTCAGCAGATAAAATTATTGTGAAATATAATATTAAAGAAGATTCGGATGAAAGTTTATTAAGTTTTGAAGATAAAAGGACAGTTGAATATAAGCTTGTGAAATTTTTAAGAACAAATCAGGATACGTCAATTAATCAAAGACCAATAGTAAAAGAAGGTCAGAAAATAAAAAAGGGTGATATTTTAGCGGACGGTTCATCAACACAAAACGGTGAACTCGCATTAGGAAGAAACATACTCGTTGCATTTATGCCATGGCGCGGATTTAACTATGAAGATGCTATCGTTATCAGTGAAAAAGTTGTTTCGTCAGATATTTTCACATCAGTTCACATCGAAGAATTCAGTCTTGAAGTGAGAGATACTAAACGTGGTGAAGAGGAACTGACAAAAGAAATTCCGAATGTAAGTGAAGATGCTACAAAAGACCTCGATGAAAACGGAATAATAAGAATCGGTGCGGAAGTAAAAGAAGGCGATATATTAATCGGAAAAGTTACTCCTAAGGGAGAAACCGAACCAACGCCTGAAGAAAAATTATTGAGAGCAATTTTCGGAGATAAAGCAGGTGATGTAAAAGATGCATCATTGAAAGCTCCTCCGGGATTAAAAGGTATTGTTGTAAACAAAAAACTCTTTTCAAGAAAAACACGCGATACAGAAAGCAAAAAAGAAGAGAAGAGAAAAATTGATAAATTGGAAGTCGAACGTAAGAAAGAAATTAAAGAGCTTAACAATAAATTTGCAGAAAAACTCGGAATTCTTCTCGAAGGAAAAGAATCAGCGGGAATTCGTGATAACAAAGGAAATATTATTATTCGCAGCGGAGTTGTATTTAAGAGAGAGACATTTTTAAATTTATTAGAAAACAGCGGTTACGAATTTAATGATTTCTCTTTTGATTCGGAATGGTCGAACAGCAAACGGGCGAATTCGTTAATAATAGATATTTATAAAAATTATTTTTACAAGCTCAACGAGATTGAAGAAAAATACAAGAGGCTAAAAGTAAAAGTAACGCTCGGAGATGAATTGCCTAATGGTGTTGTAAAACTTGCAAAAGTTTACGTAGCCAAAAAGAGAAAATTATCAGTCGGTGATAAAATGGCGGGAAGGCACGGAAATAAAGGGGTTGTAGCGAAAATCGTTCCTCCTGAGGATATGCCTTTTATGCCTGATGGTACGCCAGTAGATATAGTTCTGAATCCACTTGGAGTTCCTTCGAGGATGAACCTCGGACAGTTATATGAAACTGCGCTTGGGTGGGTTGGACACGTTTTAGGTGTGAAATTTGCTACGCCGATTTTCGACGGAGCAACCGTCGAGGAAATCCAGATTGGACTTGAACAGACGGGCTTACCAAGCAACTCGAGAATTGATTTATTTGACGGACGTTCCGGAGAAAAATTCGACCAGCAGGTTACGATAGGTTATATTTATATGTTAAAACTTTCTCACCTTGTTGACGATAAGATACACGCAAGGTCAATAGGACCATATTCACTTATCACGCAACAGCCACTCGGAGGAAAAGCACAATTCGGTGGTCAGAGATTCGGAGAAATGGAATGCTGGGCACTCCAGGGATATGGAGCGGCAAACGTATTACAGGAAATGCTAACTGTTAAGAGCGACGATGTACAGGGAAGAAGCAAGGTATATGAAGCAATCATTAAAGGAGAAAATTTACCTGAGACAGGAATTCCTGAATCCTTTAATGTGCTTTTGAAAGAGTTACAGGGATTATGTTTAGATATAAATCTTGAATAAAATCCGGATTATATGTTATATGATTTTTAAAGTCATTTTCAATTGAATTTTAAATTTATCTTTAAATAAATATGCCATTTAAAGTAGAACAAAAAAGAAAACGGGTATCTAAGATAACCATCAACTTAGCTTCGACAGATTCCATCATAGCGAGTTCTTTTGGTGAAGTTACGAAACCCGAGACAATTAACTATCGCACATTCAAACCGGATAAAGACGGACTATTTTGCGAAAAAATATTTGGACCTGTAAAAGACTGGGAATGTCATTGCGGAAAATACAAAGGTATAAGGTACAAAGGAATTGTATGCGATAGGTGTGGTGTCGAAATTAACATGAAAAACGTACGCCGCGACAGAATGGGACACATTGCACTTTGTGTACCCGTAGTTCATATCTGGTATTTTCGTTCACTTCCATCAAAGGTCGGATATGTATTAGGAATTTCTTCAAAGGACCTTGAGAAAATAATATATTATGAATCATACGTAGTTATCAGTCCCGGTACGACGAAATATCAGAGAATGCAGTTGATAACTGAAGAAGAATATCTCGAGGCTTTTAATAAGATGACGGAAGATGAACATGCGTTGGATGATGATAATCCGAAGAAATTTGTTGTTGACCAGGGCGGAAGTGCTGTAAAAGAATTATTAAAGCGGGTAAATATCGAAGGTGAAATAGCAAGATTAAGAGGCGAATTATTAAATGAACCTTCAGCGATTAAAAAGACCGAATATATTAAAAGGCTCAGAGTACTTGAATCATTCAGGACAAAAGAAGGCGGAAAGCCGAACAAACCCGAATGGATGGTACTCGATGTAGTTCCTGTTATTCCTCCTGAATTGAGACCATTGGTTCCTCTTGAAGGAGGCAGGTTTGCAACGAGTGACCTTAACGATTTATACAGAAGAGTTATAATAAGAAATAACCGTTTAAAAAGATTGATGGATATTAAAGCGCCTGAAGTAATTTTAAGAAATGAAAAAAGAATGCTTCAGGAAGCAGTTGATGCTTTGCTCGATAACTCAAGAAGAGTTACAGCTGTAAAAGCAGAAAACAGGGCACTTAAATCTTTATCGGATATATTAAAAGGAAAACAGGGAAGATTCAGACAGAATCTTCTTGGCAAGAGAGTTGATTATTCGGGTCGTTCTGTTATTGTTGTCGGACCGGAATTAAAACTTCATCAGTGCGGTATTCCGAAAGATATGGCTCTTGAATTATTCAAACCTTTTGTTATCAGAAGGCTAATAGACAGAGATTATGTAAAGACAGTAAAGAGTGCGAAAAAATTAATTGATAAGAGAACTCCTGAAGTCTGGGATATTTTAGAAAACGTAATTGACGGGCATCCGGTAATGTTAAACCGTGCGCCAACGCTGCACAGGCTTAGCATTCAGGCGTTTCAGCCGGTACTCATAGAAGGAAAAGCAATAACACTTCACCCGTTCGTTTGTATAGCATTCAATGCTGACTTCGACGGTGACCAGATGGCTGTTCACGTTCCATTATCATATGATGCACAACTTGAAGCATCTATATTAATGCTTTCTACGCATAACATTCTTTCGCCGCAAAACGGTAACCCGATTATTGTTCCTAACCAGGAACTTATTCTCGGTTGTTATTACCTGACGAAAGAATTAAAAGGTGATTTGGGTGAAGGAAAGATGTTTTCTTCTCCGTCGGAAGTAATTATTGCACACGAAAATAAGAGACTTGGCATGCATGCAAGAATCAAGGTGCGCATCAAAGGTGAAATGATTAACACAACAACAGGAAGAGTAATATTCAACCAGATTGTTCCGATTGAGATTCCTTATATCAATGAACTCTTGAAGAAAAAGAAAATTCATGAAATAATCGGAATGATTTACAAAAAAGTCGGAAATCAGAAGACAGCTTATTTCCTCGATAAACTGAAAGAAGTCGGATTCAAATATTCGACTGACGGCGGATTATCAGTAAACATAGATGACATCGAAGTTCCGGGTACAAAGAAAAAAATTATTGAAGATGCATATAAGAGAGTAGAAATTATTGAAAAATCGAAATCGAGAGGTATCATTTCAGAAAACGAAAGATACAATAAAGTTATCGATATATGGACGCACGTACGCGATGCGGTTAAAAACGATTTGATGGAAAATCTTAAAAATTCGAAGAACGGTTTCAATTCACTTCACATGATGATTGACTCCGGTGCGAGAGGTTCTGCGGAACAGGTTTCACAGCTTGCAGGTATGAGAGGTCTCATGCAAAAACCTCAGAAATCATTAACAGGTCAGGCTGGTGAAATTATCGAGAACCCGATTATTGCGAATTTTAAAGAAGGCTTATCTATTCTTGAATATTTTATTTCAACACACGGTGCGAGAAAAGGTCTTGCAGATACAGCATTGAAAACTGCTGACGCGGGATATCTTACACGCAGACTTGTTGACGTGGCGCAGGATGTTATTATTTCCGAAAGAGACTGCGGAACAATCCGCGGTGTTTTAACGGAAGCATTGAAAGAAGGTGAAGACATAAAAGAATCATTGGCTGAAAGAATTTTAGGACGTGTAACTGTTGCCGACGTTATTGACCCATTAACAAAGAAACTAATGGTGAAAGCGGGTGACGAAATTACTGAAGAAAAAGCTCAGGCGATTTCAGACAGCCCGATAACTGCAGTTGAAATCCGTTCGGTGCTGACCTGCGAAAGCAAACGCGGAGTGTGTGCAAAATGTTACGGCAGAAACTTATCGACAGGTAAAATGGTCGAAACAGGTGAAGCCGTAGGAATTATCGCGGCGCAGTCAATCGGTGAACCGGGAACACAGCTTACACTCAGAACATTCCACATCGGTGGTACTGCTTCTAAAATTATTACACAGTCACAAATCCCGACCAAGTTCGACGGTAAGGTAAAATTTGAAAACCTGAGAATAGTGGAATACAAGAGTGCAATCGGAAACACATTTATTTCGCTTAGCAGAAACGGATTGATAAATATAGTAGATGACCATAATGTTCAAATTGCAAAATACACTGTTCAATACGGTTCGACATTGAAAGTTAAGAATAATGAAAAGGTTAAGAAGAACGATATACTTTACGAATGGGATCCGTACAACTCAGTAATCGTTGCAGAGCATGATGGTTTAGTTAAATATGTAGATATGGAAGAAGGAAAACAATATGAATTAATAAAAGACGAACAGACCGGGCATTATCAAAAAACCGTTATTGAAAGTAAAGATAAAACGAAGAGTCCTTCAATTCAGATTCTAAGCCCAAAGAGCGGCAACAGAATTTTAAGTTCATATTTAATTCCTGCGAAAGCAAACTTACTTGTTGAAAACGGTGATGAAGTGAAAGCGGGTACATTTATTGTTAAGATTCCGCGTGAATCAGGAAAAACGAGAGATATCACGGGCGGTCTTCCAAGGGTTACGGAATTATTCGAAGCAAGAAGTCCGAACGACCCTGCGAGAATTGCAGAAATAGACGGTAAAGTAAAAATCGGTGATTTGAAACGCGGTAGCCGTGAATTAAGTCTGACAAGTATGGATGGCTCGAAGGTTGTCGATTATAAAATTCCAATCGGAAAGCATATACTTGTAAGAGATGCGGATTACGTAAAAGCCGGAGAACAGCTTACAGGCGGTGCTTACGACCCTGTTGATATTCTGAAAATCAAAGGTGTTGCCGAAGTGCAGGAATATCTTGTGAATGAAATTCAGGAAGTTTACAGAATTCAGGGTGTGAAAATTAACGACAAACATATCGAAGTGATAGTAAGACAGATGTTACAGAAAGTGAAAGTAACGAGTCCGGGTGATACGCGATTCCTCGAAGGTGATATTATACACAAGAATTATTTTGCTGATGAAAATGAAAAGTTAAAAGGCATGGTTGTAGTTACAGATAAAGGTGCGGGTGATTCAGTAAAACTTTTAGAAGTATTGCCTAAGAAGAAAGTTAAAGAATTGAATACAGCTTTGAAAAAGAAAAACAAAGACTTAATTAAAGTTCGTGATGCCGTTCCTGCGACTGCAGATGCTATTATGCTTGGTATCACTCAGACTTCATTAAGTACGGACAGTTTCTTATCAGCGGCTTCATTCCAGGAAACGACGCGTGTTCTGACAGATGCGGCAATCAAAGGAAAAGTAGATTTCTTAACCGGGTTGAAAGAAAATGTTATTATCGGTCAGCTGATACCGGCGGGTACGGGACTAAGGAAATACAGAGACATTCTTGTATCGCATGTTGACAGGCACTTGATGGATGAACCAAAGACTAAAAAAGAAATCGAAAAAGAAATAGAAGAAAAAGG
>PNBM01000072.1 GCA_003135995.1 Ignavibacteriota bacterium
AACATTTTTAGTCTGCAATTCGCATCAACCCATCCCGTGCTCAAAGTCGTCGAAAATGATTTTGTAAATGATACATTGTTATTCCAGGTACCCCCCGAATTCAATGAATCTCCCAATGCATTATTTACCATATTTCTCACAACCCAGTGATGTACATAAGAAGCTCCGCCCGGGCAGTAAGTGTTTTCAGATTGTGTATAAACAAGATTATCTTCAGTGATGACGTAATTAACAAAGTACGCTCCTGTCAAATTCGCAAGTGCGGTTGCTTTTACCGTAACATTCAGTATATGCGTGGCAGCATTATAATTTTGTGTAATAATATCAATTTTCACCGGTGATACAGGTGAATTCAGATATCTCATAAAAGAAGTTTCTAAAAACGAACTNNCAGTATCCGTTCGGATTATATAGTCTGTCTAAAGTTCCTGTCGGGTATGCGTTCATTCCGAAAAGCGTAATTATGTTATTACCATTAAAGCTCTGATACGGGTCAGCAGTGCTTCCGCCGTGATAAGCAAGCACTATCGTATTCGGATAATAATTTAGAAATTGCATAATTCGGACCTTAGCGCACGGACACCATTGACACCATGTTCCTGTACAATATTCTATCAATAAATTTCTCCCGTTGTTGGATGCAATATAATAATTGTATATTGTATCGTTCGAAACATTTTGTTCACCGGTTAATGCTGTAAATGCTTTCATCACTATATTTCCCGATGCAGGCGCGGTGAATAGCGGGAACGTGACCTGGTAAGTAGCTCCCGGTGCAAGACCTGTAACGGTTTGTGTTGACGTATAACTCCCCGGTGTTATTGTAAGAGTTACAGGAAACGTTTGTACGTTATTACCAAAATTTCTTACCTTAACTTTTGGAGTATCTATAGCACTTGGAGGTATTGCTTTAATGAATCTGCTGAATCCTACTGCTCCGACATCATTTGTGTATTTCTGACCGATTTTAATATTGTCGAGATACATATTATTATTACAACCTGAATAGCAGGTAAATTTTAATTTATTTGTACCTGTTGGTAATCCATATCTCTTTGTTCCCCACTGAGAAGCGGTTGGTACAAAGGCAAGTCCTGTAGGTGGTGCTGTAACAAGGTCACCTGTAGTGCCGCCAAGGCAAACAACAAGCTTAATCCACGTGCTTCCGTTGTCCGTGGAATACCAGATTTTAAGTGAATCAACCGGTGTAGCTGAATAAGCCGCATAAGCATAGTCGAATATGAGAGAATCTCCTGTGACAGTAGAAGTAAACAATGGAGTTGTGATATCAAATGATAATCCTGACAGTGCATCGTTTGAATTGCCTTTAAGCGCACCATATCCCGACCCATATCCGCTGCACATAATAGACCAGTCCCAGTTGAATGCATTTGTCGTGCTGAGCGTCCAGCCGGCGGGCGGAAAATTCGGATTATCAAAATCCTGCCAGATGTAAAATGCCCCGGCATTATTATTTATTAAAATTATAATAGAAAAAACCAAGAGAAGTATAAATTTTTTCATGATGAGAAATTTTAAGATTTATAAAAAAATAAATCGAATTAATTTAAACAAATCGTATTACCATAATTTAAAAAATTACTTTGAATACTTCAAGGATAGGGAAAGTCATTTTTTAAAAAAGTAATATGCGGTTTTTCTCTTTCTTTTCGCTATTTCACCATTTCATTATTTTCCTTTTTTTTTTTAGCAACCTTTTATGAAAACTTCCTGTTTTGTTTTCTTTAATCGATTTTCAAAAATTATTGTTTTTTCTGGAGGAATAAAAAATGTCTAATAAAATTGACGAATTAAAAAAGAAAACGGAATTCACATTTAATGTTGCGGCAGATTTTTTTGATAACCCTGTACTGGCATATAGAAATTATTTCGGAACTAAAACTATAAACAATTTAAGACTTTCAGCAGGTTTCAATGTTCTTGACGCAGGCTGTGGTGCAGGGGCGGCAACGTTTCCTGCGGCACGTGCTGTCGGCAGGGAAGGACGTGTAATAGGTATCGATATATCCGATAATCTTTTGGTTCAGGCGAAAAGAAAAGCGCAAAAAGAAGGTTTTAAGAATATTGAATTTATTAATATGGATATGACCAAACTTGATTTCGAGGAAAATATGTTCGAAGCCGTTGTTGCTGTTTTGTCAATTTATTTTGTAGACGATATGGCAAAACAAATAAAAGACTTATTCAGCTTAGTCAAACCTAACGGTAAACTTGCTGTGACTACCTGGGGTCCGAGAATATTCGAACCGTTTTATTCGTTCTGGAATAATGAGGTAAAAAGAATTCGTCCTGATTTATATTCGTCATTTAATCCCTGGGAAAGAATATTTACTCCTGACTGCGTAAGAAATTTGCTTGAAGACGCAGGATGTACGAATGTAATTTCACTTTTTGAAGAAAAAAAACAGCAAATAGAATCTCCCGAAGATTTTTGGACTCTTGTTTTAGGCTCGGGGTTCAGATGGGTTGTGGAACAACTGACTCCCGATGAGAAAACAGAGGTCAATGATAATATTATTAACTGGGCAACAATTAATAATATCAAATCCATTGAAACAAATGCGATATTTGCAATTGCAAGGAAAGAGTGATTGAATATTTTAAACTTTCGTTCCCACGCTCCAGAGACCGTGTGAGAACCCACGCGCCCTCGTTCCCAAAGTCCTCTTTGGGAACGGAATCGCTATTAATATTTTAAAATTTATCGTTTTCACATAGCCTCTCCAGCTTGGTAACGAAACTTAATGTTAATAAACTTCATAATAAATATTTCAAATATTTGAATTATAAAAAGATATAAAATAAATTTTCTGCCGTTGTTGGTGTTAGC
>PNBM01000050.1 GCA_003135995.1 Ignavibacteriota bacterium
CCTGAAGGGGCAGAGATTCAGACTCAGGGCTTTGGATGGATGAATCCCAAAGGAAAAGGAAATGCGGGAGACACTGTTTCGAGCGGTCTGGAAGGAGCCTGGACAACGAATCCGACTAAGTGGGATTACGGATATTTCGATATGTTATTGAATCACGAATGGGAATCAAAAAAGAGTCCGGCAGGAGCATGGCAGTATGAACCCGTTAATATAAAAGAAGAAGACAAACCCCTTGATGCACACGACCCCGGCAAGCGACAGAACCCGATTATGACAGATGCAGATATGGCTTTGAAAATGGACCCTGAATACAGAAAAATTTGTGAACGATTTTATAAAGACCCTGAATACTTTACAAAAGTTTTTGCAAGAGCGTGGTTCAAATTAACTCATCGCGATTTAGGTCCAAGAAGCCGTTACCTTGGTGCAGATGTTCCAAAAGAAGATTTAATCTGGCAGGACCCTATACCAACTGTGGATTATACTTTGAGTGATTCTGAAATAGAAGATTTGAAATCGAAAATATTAAACAGCGGATTGACTCCTGCAGCACTTATAAACACTGCCTGGGACAGCGCAAGAACTTTCAGAAGCTCGGACTATAGAGGCGGCGCAAACGGAGCGCGGATTCGTTTAGCCCCTCAAAAAGACTGGGCTGGCAACGAACCCGAAAGATTACAGAAAGTTTTGAAAAAACTTTCAGAGATTCAATCAGGTTTGAAGAAAAAAGTGAGCATTGCAGATTTAATTGTGCTGGGCGGAAGTGCGGCAGTAGAAAAGGCTGCTAAGGATGCAGGAGTAAAAATCAAAGTTCCTTTCAGTACCGGACGCGGTGATGCTATTGATGAGATGACCGATGCAGAATCGTTCGAATCGTTAGAGCCCATTCACGATGGTTACAGAAACTGGCTGAAAAAAGATTATGCAGTGAAACCGGAAGAACTGCTTCTTGAAAGAACACAACTGATGGGGCTGACTGCACCTGAAATGACTGTACTGATTGGAGGCATGCGTGTTTTAGGAACAAATCACGGTGGAACCAAACACGGTGTATTTACAGACAGAGTAGGTTTGCTGAGCAATGATTTCTTTGTGAACCTTACTGATATGAAATATTCCTGGAAGCCTGCGGGTGAAAATTTATATAATGTAGTAGACAGGAAAACGGGAGCAACCAAATGGACAGCTACGCGTGTAGATTTGGTTTTTGGTTCAAACTCAATATTGCGTGCTTATGCGGAAGTATATGCACAGGACGACAACAAAGAAAAATTTGTAAAAGATTTTGTAACAGCCTGGGTGAAAGTGATGAACTCAGACCGTTACGATTTGAAATAGTAATTGAGTTCTGTCGCAAATATCCTCCGGCAAGGGAGGATATTTAGATAGGAAGATTTTTAAAATACTAAAATATACTAAAATGAAAAAACTATTTGTTATCTTAATAATGTTTTTAGCAATAAATTCAAATGCACAATGGGTTCAACAAACAAATCCTTTAGGTACTGGAGGTCCTGCCAGTGTCGGTAAAATTCAATTTGTAAGTGCAACAGAAGGATGGATTTCTGCGGGAAATGGAAAATTACTGCATACAATAAACAGTGGTAATAACTGGACCATTGTCACACCGGAGCCAATCGATACATTAGTTTCTTTTAGCGAACCGGCTTTGAGTTTGTGCTTTATAAGTCCTTCAACAGGATGGATAATTAGTACAAAAGGTTCGTTTTCAAACATGCAAGGAGCTGTGGTTTACAGAACTACAAACGGAGGGAATAATTGGAATAAACTTACAGTACCCATTTATAATGCAGGCGTTTATATTCAATTTGTTGATGTCAATAATGGTTGGATATTAGTTTTTAATACGAATTTTAATGGAGGAGCAATATTCAGAACGACAAATGGTGGAATTAATTGGAATAATATTACACCCCCTGCTGGTGGTATCCCGTTTTTTATTAATAGTAATGCCGGTTGGTTAATACCTGCAATCGGTGGAGCAGGCACAACATCAGATTCTATCAGAAAAACAACTAATGGAGGTTTGAACTGGACTTTTCCCTGGGGTACAAATGCACGAGTTAATTTTACTGCAATTCATTTTTCTGATGTTAACAATGGATGGGCCCTGGGTAAAAACGGTCTAATCCTAAAAACAACAAATGGAGGAAACAGTTGGGATTATGTTACTAATACAGGAATCACATCAACTTATAATAGTGAAACGGTATTTTTCTTAAATTCTAATACCGGATGGATAGGAACTAAAGATACAATTCTTCAAACAAGTTATGCCCTTTATACAAATAATGGCGGTTTGAATTGGACAAGGCAAACACCTACAACGGGAGGTTCTTCAATTTATAATATACACTTCTTTGATGCTCTGAACGGTGGACTAACATCGAATGACCGAATCTTACACACTACAAACGGAGGTGTTTTGATTAAAAATATTTCAACTGAAATACCGGCGGCATATTCATTGTCACAGAATTATCCTAACCCGTTCAACCCGACAACAAAAATTAAGTTTGATGTCGTTAGCACGGGTGAAGTAAAGATAGTTGTGTACGATGTAATGGGTCGTGAAGTTCAGACACTCGTAAATGAATCGCTAAAGCCCGGAACGTATGAATTGAAGTTCGATGGTTCGCAACTTACAAGCGGAGTTTATTTCTACAAATTAATTACTGATGGCTTTACTGAGACGCGAAAAATGTTGTTGATAAAATAATNNGAGGAGCGGGAAGTTTGCGAATATCCTCCACAAAGGGAGGATATTTGCGTTATAAAGGGAATATTAGTTTTCATTTGCAATTAATATATTGTGAAAGAAAAATAAATTAAACCACCCTATACTGAATTTTTCTAAAAATGTATTTGTTTGTAAAATTAAATCTGACAGTCAGATATATATATCCAACAATAAAAAAACAAGATTATGGTTTCAAGTATNNCAAAAAGAAAAAGCTGAAATGTTTTTGAAATTTCATCATGACAAAGAAATTTTGGTTTTGTTAAACTCGTGGGACACCGGTAGTTCAAAATTAATAGAAGCATGCGGCTTTAAAGCAATAGCAACAACAAGTATGGGAATAGCTGCCTCTTTAGGTTATCCTGACAACCAGATAATTCAATTGTCAGAAATGATTGATGCAATAAAGGGGATTGTAAAAGCAGTCAACGTTCCGGTAACTGTGGATATAGAAGCCGGATATGGAAAAAATTTAAAAGAAATAATTAAATCGGTTAAAAAGATAATTGCAACAGGAATTGTTGGAATAAACATTGAAGACAGTATTGATTTAAATCCGGTATTAATTGACGAGATGGAATTTTGCGAAAGAATATCAGCGATTCGTGCATTATCAGATTCACTTGGTTTTCATTTGGTAATTAATGCAAGGACCGATTCATTTTTTACTTCGGCAGATTTGCCAAAGGAAAACTTAGCTGAATCAATAAAGCGCGGTAATAAATACAGGGAAGCAGGTGCAGACTGCATATTTGTACAGCCTGTTTGGGATAAAAAAACGATTTCAACACTGGTTAAGGAAATTAATGCCCCGATTAATATTCTTTCAAACCCGGCAAATGTGGAAGGAGTACCTCCGTCTGTTCGTGAACTTCAGGATTTGGGTGTCGCCCGTTTAAGTATGGGTTCAGGTTTGCTGAAAGCTACTTTAGCTTTAATTAAAAAAGTTGCTGACGAACTATCAGAAAAAGGAACTTACAATATTTTATTGGATTCTCTGACACCGCGTCCCGATGCAGCATTGGCATATAAAATGGCAATAGGGTTAAATAAATAAATAACACGCGGTATAGTAAAAGCAAGTATTTGTAAATAAAAATTTTAATAAGCTATGAAAAAAGCGACTTTAATAATTCTGATAACTGCGGCATCATTTTGCTTTGGTTTCGCATTTAATACAATAATAACATCACAACAAAATAAAAATACAATTATGAAAAAAGTAACAGGCATAGGCGGCATTTTTTTCAAATGCAAAGACCCAAAAGCAATTAACGAATGGTATAAAACTCACCTTGGGTTTGACACAAGCCCATACGGAACAAACTTTGAATGGAGGGAAAGCGAAGACAACACAAAAAAGGGACTTACCGTGTGGAATCCTTTTCCGGAAAATACAAAATATTTTGAACCTTCAACAAAAGAATTTATGATAAACTACAGAGTAGATAATTTAGAAGCATTGATTGAAGAATTAAAAAAGGATAACGTAACAATACTGGACAAAATGGAGACGTATGATTATGGAAAGTTTATTCACATTTTAGATATCGAGGGAAATAAAATTGAATTGTGGGAACCTATGGGGGAATAGCAGGCGGACGAGGGAATAATAATACGTTCCCAAGCTGGAGAGACTGTGCGAAAACGGTC
>PNBM01000239.1:0-12240 GCA_003135995.1 Ignavibacteriota bacterium
CAATGGGATCGACCACATTTTGGATGCCGGGCTGAACTGGTACCTGAATAAAAACAATTTTAAAATAGCTGCGCATTATATCAAGCAAGGCGGAAGCCCGAAATCCAACTATCAAAGCGCGGCGCCGGACGCGAAAGGCAACGTGACCGTGCGCGGTGATATGGCGGCGGTTAATTTTCAGGTCCAGTTTTAATCAGGATACCCAGGATGAAAACGTGATGGATAGGATTAGAACTAGGGAAAAAGATTGATCAGGATTCCCTGGATTTGAAAGATTTCCCTGATTTTGCTGAAGAAAAAGATTTATTAATTTTAATACTTCCGTCCGACATAGCAGAAAATGCCGATTTGCCAACGACAGTTGGAGTAGGAATCGGACTGCTGCCTTTAGAAACATACAAAGGTAAAACGGATTATTTGCTTGTATATGAAAATCAGGAACAAATTGAAAGTATTAAACCGGATTTTGGCAAACTTGCAGAGGCTGAGGCAAGAGGAATCATAGTTACCGCACCCGGAAAAGATTGTGATTTTGTTTCGAGATTTTTTGCACCTGCAGCGGGTGTTGATGAAGACCCTGTAACAGGTTCTGCGCACACATTACTAATTCCCTACTGGTCTAAAAAACTGAATAAAATTGAAATGACCGCAAGACAACTTTCAAGGAGAAAAGGATTTCTCAAATGTAAATTTTTAAACGATAGGGTTGATATCGGAGGAAAAGCTGTTTTGTTTTTGAAAGGAGAGATTGTTATTTAAATGTATAGATATAAGACTAAATTATTCGGGTATGTTTTTTTTAAAAATTTTATGATTATATAATTACATTTACAATATATCATCGTTATAGTAAATTTGATTATGGAAAAAGTTGTAAAAAAAGGTAAGATTAAAGATCTTAAAAATAATTATTTGTTCTGGAAGAGCCGTTCTTATCTTGAGAGATTAGAGGCTACAGAAGAAATCAGAAACGAATATAATAACTGGAAATATGGTTCTAAACAAAGATTTCAAAGAATTCTTAGAGTTATTAACAAACCTAAAAATTAAATATTTGGTAGTTGGCGGATATGCAGTTAGTTTGCATGGTTATCCAAGATATACTAAAGATTTAGATATATGGGTTAAACCGGCTCCCGATAATGCTGATAAAGTTCTTGATGCACTTAAAAAATTTGGATTTGGGTCTGCCGGAATCACAACAGATGATTTAAATGAGGAAGGAAAATTTATTTTACTGGGTAATCCTCCGAATAGAATCGATTTAATAACATCTTGTGATGGAGTTGATTTTGATGAGTGTTATAAAAATAAAATAGAAGTAGATGTATATGATATTAAAATAAATTTTATTAATCTCGAAAATCTTAAAAAAAATAAAAAAGCATTAAACAGACCACAAGATTTGGCTGATTTAGATAACCTTCAATAATATTTTAATTAATTCCTATTATTTCAATCATTCCAGCGGTTTTGAAACATCCACCATTGAACTTGAAGGGTCAACAACTACTTCAAACCCTCGTTTTTGGAATACTGAAATCATGCGACTGTTATCCGATGTTGTTTGCGCTACAATCGTTTTCAGTCCCCATTTCTTTGCAATTTCAAAACAGTAATCCGTCAGCGTTCCGCCCAAATCACGGTTTTGCCATGCATCTGAAATCAGAATTGCATATTCAACTGTTTCGTGGTCAGGGTCAGCTATTAGTCTTCCTACACCGAGAAATTTTCTTTTTTCACCATCTGTTATTTCCGCAACGATTGCGATTTCCCTGTCATAATCAATATAACAATAATGCGTTGCAACCTCGTGCGAAGCCCATTGGAAAAAATATCTGAAGCGGGAGTAAATAGATTCACGTGAACAGCTTGCAAGTAATTCCATCCACATAGGTTCATCTTCCGGTTTAATTGGTCTGAAAGTTACATTTGTTCCGTCCGACAATTTAATATTTTTCACATATTCTTCGGGATATGGATGAATTGCAAGATGTGAATATGGTTTTATTTTTTTTCCGATAAGTTCAGGGTCGACAATTATTCTTGCATCGAGTGCAACCGCTCCTTTTGAAGAGACCAGCAAAGGATTAATATCGAGCTCTTCAATTTCAGGATAATCAGCAGCGAGATATGATAATCGAATCAGTGTTTCTATTAGTCTGTCTAAATTTACATTAGTTCTACCGCGATATCCTTTTAACAGCGGATAAATTTTAAGCGACTCAAGCATCTGGATTGCAAGACTTTCATTTAAAGGTGGAAATCCGATTGCCCGGTCCTTAAAAAGTTCAGCTGCCGTACCGCCTGTGCCTGCAAGAATAAATGTTCCGAATGTAGGGTCTTTTTTAATTCCGAGAATCATCTCAACCGAATCTTTTTCTGTTATCATCGGCTGAATAGTCACACCTTCGATTTTTGCTTTTGGGTTTTTTGATTTTACATTTGTAACCATTCTTTTGAACGCAGAAATAACCATATTATCATCCTGAAGATTTAAGGCAACACCGTCTACATCAGTTTTATGTGTGATGTCAGGTGAATATATTTTCATGACAACAGGATAACCGATTTTATTTGAAATTTTAACCGCTATTTTTTCATCTGCAGCTAAAATGGGTTGTGTAACTGAAATTCCGTATGCATCTAAAATTATTTTTGAAATTTCTTCCGATAACACAGACTCATTTTCGGGAATTAGAGAATTAAATTCCTGACGAAGAACATTTCTATCGAGACTGAACTCAACAGGAATATCCCTTGGGGTTTCATATAGACTTTGAAGATTTCTTGAATAGGCTACGAGTGTCATAAACGAACGCACTGCCTGTTCGGGAGTCTGATAAACAGGAACTCCTGCATCACTTAGTATTTGAGTTCCTTCCCTCATTTTTTCTCCCCCAAGCCATGCGGCAAGAATTGGTTTTCTGGCTTCAGAAGATATTCTTGAAATTTCTTTTGCAGTTGCAGTTGGATTTGTCATCGCCTGCGGAGTTAGTATAACAAGAACCGCATCAACATTTTTATCATCTAAAACAATCTGAACCGCTTTTGCAATTCGCTTTGAATTTGCGTCTCCAAGAACGTCGACGGGATTTGATTTTGACCAATATGCAGGAAGGTTATTACTAAGTTCATCAATAGTATCTGAAGAAAGTTCAGCAAGTTCGCCTTCATGTTCAATCAGACTATCTGTTGCCATAACTCCCGGTCCTCCGGCATTCGTAACAATTCCAAGTTTAGGACCTTTTGGAATTTTTCCTCTTCCAATCATTTCAGTACAATCAAAAATATCCCCGATATCGAATACTCTTGCGATACNNATTCTTTTAAACGCTGCATCATAAATCGCATCTTCGGAAGCGAGCGCACCCGTATGCGATGCTGCAACTTTAGCCGATTCAGGAAATCGTCCTGCTTTATAAGCAATAATTGGTTTTGAGCGGGCAAATGAACGCGCCGCCGTCATAAATTTTCGAACCTGATTTACGGATTCGATATATAAAATAATCGATTTAGTCTTTTCATCTTCACCAAAAAAATCTATGAAGTCGGAAAAATCCACATCAATAGCATTGCCTATAGAAACGAAATATGAAAAGCCAATCTTTTTTTCGAGCGCCCAATCGAGAACCGAAGTACACAAAGCACCCGATTGTGATATGAATGCAATGTTACCATTTCTCGGCATTCCGGATGCGAAACTTATATTTAGATTTAAACTTGGTACAATCAAACCGAGACAGTTCGGTCCCATTATTCTCATACCTTCGAATTTTTTAGCATAATCTTTAATCTTTTCCTCAAGTTTTTTGCCTTCCTCGCCAATTTCTTTAAATCCGGCAGACATTATAATAATATTTAGAATACCATTTTTCCCGCATTCATTAACGAAATCCGGCACTTTATCAGAAGATGTGCAAATAACTGCAAGGTCGGGATTATTAGGCAGATTTTTCAAGTCAGGATAACATTGAATTCCGAGTACAGCTTCATATTGTGCATTAACAGGATACACAACTCCGCGAAATCCGCCTCCAACAAGATTTGCCAGTACTTTTCCGCTAACGCTGTTCGGATTTATGGAAGCTCCTATTAATGCTATACGTTTCGGATTAAAAAAACTATCTAAATTATGAACACCCATTTAAAACTATAAAAATTTATTTCGAAGATATTTTGTTTCTAAAACATATTAAATGTAATTCCTAACGGGTACTGAACATTATGATATGTACTACAAATTTAAGCTTACAGCGTTGGAAAAGAAATGGAATAATATTTATCAAAGAAATATTTTATTTTAAAAATTATGGCAACTAAAAAAAGTACAATCAAAATTTTTACCTGGAACGTAAATGGAATCAGGGCAATCCATAAAAAAGGATTTCTTGATTGGGTAAAAAAATCGGGAGGTGATATAATCTGTCTGCAGGAAACAAAAGCTCAGAAAGATCAACTTCCGGACGAATTAATAAATATTAATTCTTATAAGTCTTATTTCTTTTCCGCAGAAAGAAAGGGTTATTCGGGAGTCGGTGTTTATTCTAAACTAAATCCTATAAATGTAATTAACGGTTTCGGTAATCCTTTATTCGATAATGAAGGAAGAATAATCTTAGCGGAATATGATAAATTTGTTCTTGCAAATGTTTATTTTCCGAATGGCGGTCGCGGTCCTGAAAGAGTTAAATATAAACTTGATTTTTATGACGTACTTTTTTTCTATTTACAAAAAAATTATTCGGACAGAAAAGGGATTATTGTAACNNCAATAGATAATATTATTAATTTAGGATACGTAGATGTTTTTAGAAAATTCAATAAAGGAGGAGGATTGTATACATATTGGGATAATGTTACGAGAGCGAGAGAAAGAAACGTAGGCTGGAGATTAGACTATTTTATGGTTTCCGAAGATTTTGCAGATAATATTATTGCATCAAAAATTCATAGCAATATTATGGGAAGTGATCATTGTCCCGTTTCAATAGATATAAAATTATAAACTAATATAATATTTGCAAATAAAAACTCCGTAGGAGTTTACCGTTTTTATAAACTTAGATAATCTAAATATGAAAGCAATTGTTTTAAAACAAACCGGCGAACCCACTGAACTCGAAAAAAATTTACTGATTGAAGAAAGACTCGAGCNNACGAAGCTTTAATTAAAATAAAATACGCTGCATTAAATCATCGGGATTTATGGATTACAAAAGGATTATATTCCGGAATTAAATTCCCTATTGTTCCCGGTTCAGATTGCTCAGGAATAGTTTATAAAACAGGAATTAACGTAAAAGAATTTAAAGAAGGCGATGAAGTGATTGTTTATCCTGTAACCCAGTGGGGAGAAAGCGAATTATATCAGAGCAAAAATTTCAGAATACTTGGACTACCCGATGACGGAACTTTAAGAGAATATATTTCGGTTCACAAATCAAATATTTTTAAAAAGCCTGAAAATCTAACAATGCAAGATGCTGCTGCAATTCCACTTGCGGGTTTAACGGCATNNCAATTTATTTATAACCGGTATTGGCGGCGGAGTTTCCACTTTTGCTTTAACTTTTGGAATTAATATTGGAGCAAATGTTTATGTTACCTCAGGCAGTGATTTAAAAATTGAAAAGGCAGTTAAGTACGGAGCAAAAGGCGGAGTCAACTATAAAAATGAAAATTGGGATTCTGAAATTATTAAAATGTCAGAAAACAGTATTAATAATATAATTGATGGAACAGGCGGAGAAACTTTTAATAAATGTCTTAATATTTTAAATCCCGGCGGTACAATTATAAATTATGGTGCTACGACCGGCGCTGTAAAACAACTTGAATTAAGGCGTATCTTCTGGAAACAATTGAATGTAATCGGAACGACTATGGGTACTATGAAAGATTTCCGTGAAATGATAAATTTCATTGAAGAAAAAAAAATTAAACCTGTTATAGATAAAGTATATGATATGAATGAAGCATATAAGGCTTTTCAGAGGATGTCAAACTCTGAACAATTCGGAAAGATATTAATTGCGATGTGACAAAAAAAACGTTCCCGGGCAGAAGCCCGGGAACGAGAAAAATTTTACAAAATTTTACAATATTACACTTTCTTCATCTCTTCAAGTTTTTTTCTTACTTCATTTAACTCTTTATTTATATCGTCATATTCTCCTCTAATCTCGGCATCATAATCAAATTTTTTATCTTCGTCGAAAAGAATATTTTCTTTAGTTGTTCTTTTTGAAGGGTAATAATGTTTCAGCCTTTCGCTGAAAGCTCTTATACCTTTTATTAAGGCAGTATAAAATACAATTGTATCATTTATGGGCGGTTCAATTTGTCTCTGTATTCTGTCCTTAAATTCAACAATATCATCAGCCATTGTTTTTATTTTATCTGTAGCTTTTCTCAGGACATCGATATTATCTTCTACTTTTTCCGATATATTATTCAACTTTTTTACAAGTTCAATGGTATCATCTATTAAAGGATCCAACTTAATTTTAAAATTAGATATATCATCGTGAAGGACATCGGTTTTTGTTATAAGCTTTTTAACGTAACCCGAAAGTAAAAAAATTAAAATAATAAAAGCGATGAACAGAATTATCTGAATAATTATAGAAATACTTGTTAATATCTGATATGTATCGCCCACGATTAGTTAATTTTAATTTTAAAAAAACAACTACGAAGATACTTTATTTTTCTCTTCGTTATAAGCATCAATACCGGCTTTAAAAGCATCTTTTATTCTATCGGTTTCTACGCCGATTTTCTCCTTTGTGCTCGAGATTTTTTCGTTAGCCTTTTCTTTAGCTCCGCTCAATAAAGTATTGGCATCATCAATTAATGTGCTGGCTTTTTTTCTTGCATCCTGAATTAACTGTTCGGATTTTTTCTTTCCTTCGTTAATAAGTTCGGTAGCTTTTTCTTTTGCTATCTGCATATATTCGGAAGTGTCATCAAGAAATTCATCTTTTTTCAATTTAATGTCATTTCTTAATTCTTTTCCTGATTTAGGTGCATAAAGCAGGGCAATAATTCCACCGACAACACTGCCAGCCAAAAATCCCAAGACTATTCCTCTTGCCATCTTGTTTTCTTCCATTTTAATTCTCCTTTGAATTTAATTTTTCAGAATTTTCCGTTGGCTCATAGTAATTACAATGCAATTAATTGTAATTACTGCGAAACCAAACACTTTTAAAGATATTAATATATTCGTGATAAATCAATTGATAAAAATATCACAAAAGAATATTTGTCATATATATTGATAACAAAATAATAATATAAAAGTTATATATTTATTGCTTCCCCAAAAGCTACTCCCGCCGCTTCCAGTATTGATTCCGATAAGGTCGGATGAGCGTGCACAGTTTTAATAATCGATTCTCCTGTACCTTCGAGAGATTTAACCGTGACGAGTTCGCTTATCATTTCAGTTGCTTCGGAACCGACAATATGAGCACCTATTAATTCACCGTATTTTGCTTCAAAAATCAGTTTTACGAGTCCCGTGGTTTCTCCCATTGCTCTAGATTTTCCATTTGCAGAAAATGGAAATTTACCGATTTTTATGTCAAATCCGAGTGCTTTTGCCTTTTCTTCTGTGTATCCTACAGAAGCTACCTGAGGCTGACAATAAGTGCATCCGGGAATATTTTGATAATCAATATTACCGGGTGTCAGACCTTTGATTTTTTCCACACAATTAATTCCTTCCGTTGAAGCTACATGTGCGAGCCAGGGTTTACCTTTCGGGTCGATTAGAGCAACATCCCCGATTGCATAAATGCCTTCTACATTAGTCTTATAATCTGTATCAACTTTTATACCGTTTTTAAATAATTCAACCCCGATATTTTCGAGACCCATATTTTCGATATTTCCGGTCACACCGACAGCTAATAAAACCACATCGGATTCAAATGTTTCGTTTGCCTTTCCTGAAACCGTTGTAAATACTTTATTACCTTTTATTTGTACGTCTTCAGTTTTTGTTTCAGTGAAAATTTTGATTCCGAGTTTTCTAAATTCTCTTGCAACAACATCAGATATTTCTTTATCTTCTACGGGTAATACATTCGGAAGCATCTCGATAATAGTTACTTCAGTTCCGAATGCATTATAGAAATATGCGAATTCCATTCCGATTGCACCACTCCCGACAATGGTCATTTTTGCGGGAAGTTCTTTCTGAAGCATTGCTCCGGTGGATGATAGAATTTTGTTTTCATCAAAAGCGATATTTCCGAGCGTCCTTGAACGCGCTCCTGTAGCCAGAATTGTATGCAGTGATTTTATTGTTTCAATTTCTTTGCCATCCGGAGATTTTATGCTGATTGTCTTATCATTATTAAAAGAAGCTGTTCCGGTGAAAACCGGAATTTTATTTTTCTTCATAAGGAACTGAACTCCCTTTTCGGATGCGAGCGCAACTTTTCTTGAACGCTCGACAATCTTTCCCAAATCAAAATTAATGTTATCGGCGCTCAGACCGTGCTCTTTCAGATGTTTAAGCGAATTCATCAGTTGTGCATCTTTTAAAAGTGATTTAGTCGGGATGCATCCCCAATTCAGGCATATTCCGCCGAGTCTGTCTCTTTCTATGATGGCTGTTTTAAATCCCAGTTGTGCGGCTCTTATTGCTGCTGTATAACCTCCCGGTCCGCTTCCTATTACAGTTAAATCAAATTCCTGCATTTGTTCCCTCAAAATTTAGTTATAAAAATATCAAATTAAGATACGAAGATACGGAATCAATTGTTCCAATAATGAAAAAATGTAACGTTGAAAAATACATTACAATATGTTAATTTAACAATATTGTATTTTTAACTCAACATATTATTTCATAAAAAATTCCTAAACAAAATAAATGCGAAATCCAAAATTTTTCGAGTATGGTTTCCGTTATTTTAAGAACCCTTTAATTATCATTTTCCTTTTGATTTTTTCCATAGCCTTCGGAACAGTGGGTTATATGATTATTGAAAATTTCAATTTTATCGAGGCTCTTTATATGACAATGAATACGATTTCAACAGTCGGGTTTAAAGAAGTGAGACCATTATCAGACACGGGAAGGATTTTTACAATCATCATTATTTTTTCAAATATAGGAATTTTTTTCTATGGAGTAACAACAATCGCAGGTTTTATAATCGAAGGTGAATTTAAAAATTTTTTTAAACATTATAACGTGAACAAAAAAATCGAAAAATTAGAAAACCATGTAATCGTTTGCGGTTACGGCAGGAACGGAAAACAAGTTTGTCTTGAATTAATTGATGATAAAATACCATTCCTTGTCATAGAAAACAAAGAGGAAGTAATAGAAGAAATTAAAGAAAATGAAAAAATATTATTTCTGGAAGGTGATGCTACGGAAGAAGATATGCTGCTGGATGCGGGTTTAAAAAAGGCAAAAGCTATTATCACCACACTTCCTGAAGACCCTGACAATGTTTATGTTGCACTGACCTCGAGAGAATTAAACCCGAATATTACAATTATAAGCAGAGCTTCGGTTGAAACATCGGAAAGTAAATTAAAACGTGCAGGTGCTAACAACGTTATTATGCCTGAAAAGATAGGCGGTGCTCATATGGCGGCTCTTGTAACTAAACCCGACATAACCGAATTTTTTGCACACCTCACCGGACAAGGNNCAGGGTTCGGATATTAGCATAACTTTCGAAGAATTATCATTAAGTAATATTTCCGAAGGCTATAAAAATAAATCGATAAAAGACCTCGATGTAAGAAATAGAACAGGAGCGAATATTATAGGATTAAGAATGTCCGATGGAAAATATGTTATTAATCCGCCTGCCGATACAGTGATTAACAGCGATTCTAAACTTATTTTACTTGGATCAGAGAAACAAATATCAGATATGAGAAAATTGATTCTGGAATTATAATATATTAAAANNTAATCTTAAGAAGTTTGCTGTAGGGAGAATGGGGCATCAAAAAAAAAATTATTGAATGCACAAAATGAGACCTGCATTTAATTCATACCTTGTCTTGCAGGCAAAAAAAATTATGTAATTTATATTAATTGCATAACATTTCTTAAAGTTGCATTTTTTGTTGATACTCCTATGCTAAACAATTTCACCTCTCATCTGGAAATAATATATATTTTTTTATTTTTATAAAAAAACTTTTTGCTTTTATATTCATTTTAAATATTCAGGCAACATCTTTTATAATTAACTTCATTTTCGTTTTTTAATTCATTTAACAAACTTAAACCAAGAGGATAAAAATGAAAAAATTATTATTGATTTCTTTTATCTTTGTTCTTTGCATTCCAGCCCTTATTAATGCGCAGTATTATTACAACAGGGCATTTAATTTCACAGGTGCGACAGGGACCTATGCCGTTACAGACCCCGGTGCAAATTTAAGCATTACCGGCAGCTTTACGGTAGAATGCTGGGTATATCCTGTTAATGTCGCAACACCATCATATCAGATACTCATTCAAAAAAGATTAGGCAGTGCAGCATCGGGATACACGCTTTATTTAAGTACGGGTAAAGTATGCATTCGAACAAATTCATCTTCGCGTCTTACAGGTAATACAGTTATTCCAAATAATGCCTGGAGTCACGTGGCGGCAACATATAATTCTTCAACAAACGTATTTACGGTTTATGTTAACGGAGTCGCTGATGGTACAGTTACTACAGCAAGTGCAGCACCTGCCGCAGATACTGATTCATTGCGATTTGCCGCGGGCTTTAACAGTCCGTTTGCAGGAATGATGGATGAAATAAGAATTTGGAATATAGAATTGCAGGCTTCGGATATACAAACAAGAATGAGAATTCCGCTTGGAGAAAGCACGGGAATATATACGGGTTTAGTTTGTGCATGGAGAGGAAATAGCGTAACAGCAGGTTCCGGTGCTGAAGAAATAAACGGTTATACTGCATGGTTGAGGGGTGCTGCTACTTTTGCAGATTTAACAAATAAAGTTAACAGTCATTTAGCTTACAATACTGCATTGCTTTTTACAGCTGCGACAGGAACATATGTAACAATTCCTAATACTACAGCGTTAAATCCAACATCAGCTATCACACTCGAATGCTGGCTGAATACAGATAATACAAGTGTTCAGTGCATTATAGGAAAAGGGTCAGCAGGATACCCGTACAGACTTATAAAAAGCACCTCAAATACTTTCAGAGTTATTGTCAATGGCAATGTTTTTGGCTCAGGAAATTATGGTGGTATTATTCCAACCAATCAATGGGTACATCTTGCATTTACGTACAATTCAGTGACAAGCGCTTATGTATATTATATGAATGGTATTCCGACTCAATCCGGGACGCAAAGTGTTACATTAGTTTCAAGTAATGACCCTCTAACTATCGGGGGAGGTCCGAGTCTTGCTCTTCTTTCCGGTATGGTAGACGAGTTCAGAATTTCCAATTATGCAAAGAGTCCTGATGAAATTGCAAAAGGTATGTATACTTCAGTTGATACAAATAATGCGCCCGGTTCGGGAAATTATACTTTAGCTTACAATTTTGAAGGAACGCTTGCAGAATATGCAAACAGCGGACCGAGAGGTACATTTTTAGGCACTACAGGATTAAGATTCACACAGGTGTATAATAATGCAACTGAAACTCCTGCACCGATAAACAGATACGATGCAGGAAATTTTCCCAAGGGATATAGTTTAAAATATTCTAATCTTTCCTTTGGAGCATCACCAACAACAATAACCGACTCTATATATGCGGGAAGTTTAATAATAAACGATGTTAATGTTTTTGTTGGAATAAAGCATTCAAATGCCAGTGACATAAGCGTTAGCCTTGTTAATCCTGCGGGTACAACAACAAGAATCTTGTATCCGGGAGGTAGTACAAATCTCGGTATGCACATGGTAACAATATTTGATGACCAGGCAGACAGCTCAATTGGCAATACAATTATAGCACCTTTCAGTCCGAGAGTAAAACCAACTAATGCATTATCCGTATTTAACTCTCAAGACGCTTTAGGTTGGTGGAAGATTGTATTAACCGATATTCTGCCGGCATCCAATGACGGAGCTTTGATTGGATGGGGCATACAATTTAATAATCAAACAATTACCGGCTTCGGGAATCAAAGTTCCAATGTTCCCGGGAGATTTTATTTGCATCAAAACTATCCGAATCCATTCAACCCTGTTACAAAAATAAAATTCGAAAT
>PNBM01000239.1:12265-24150 GCA_003135995.1 Ignavibacteriota bacterium
GATAGCGAAGCGTATCGGGAATGATGATTAAATAAATACAGATACGAATTATTAATTGAAATGTAGGTCAATGTTACCTGATTTGTTTTATTTAGGTGCTTTGACCTATTTTATTATATAACAAAATTTCCCAATTCCAAATAATTATTTATTCCGGATTTTAAATATACTAATAAATTACTTGCTTATATTAGAAAAAATATATAATCTTATAAAAATTAAGGGGTCTTAGTAGTATCGATTAAATAAATAAAATTTGAAAAATATTTTTTCGATTTTACAATTCTTAACACTATAGAAAAATCGATTTTTGCATGATACTAATAACCGTCAGTGTAAATTTAATTTCTAATACTACTAATTTACAAAAATATCTCAAACTCCTTATTTAATAAATATTTCTTTTCATATTTAGACTTTTTTGTTTTCTCGTAAATAAGGTATTTCTCATTTTAAAATTTTATTTTTTAAAACTAANNTTAAAAAGTTCATTAGTAATTATTTTATTACTTATACCATTTTCTTTATTTTCACAAATCCTTGATGGAACTAATAACATTCCAAATCCGGGTAATAAAATCTCTGCACCGGTAAATAATCTGCCGGCAGCAATCAGAACCGGAGGTTCCGGTACTGATGAATTCGGTACTACAGGTTCAAACGTATTTCTTGGCGGATGTAATGATTCAAGCTATATGGCTGTTCCTGACGCTTCAGGAACTTTCAGTTTAACATCTGCCGGTACTATTGAAGCTTGGATATTGCCGACCGCAACGACGAGTTCGTCACCTTGCATAGTAGGCAAAGGTGATACTGACCCAACTTGTTTTTTATTCGGGTGGACGGTGAGTAGNNAAATACCGGGGGAACGACTATTTCTACAGGTTCCTGGTATCATGTTGCTGTAACATGGTCTGGTGCACCCGGCAATTATACATTAACATTTTATGTTAACGGAGCACTAAGCGGCGCACCTGTTACTAATACAGGAACGTTCAGTGATGCGACCGATTCTTTGACGATTGGTTCAATAAGAGCTGCATTCTCAAACAAAGGTTTTCTCGGATATATTGATGAAGTAAAAATCTGGAATGTCGTAAGAACGCAGGCTCAAATCGCTCAAAGCAGGTTCGTAGGTCTTGGTGATAATACATCAACAAATACAGGCAATGCAATAACATCTGCAGCTAATTATACGGGACTTCTGGCAAGCTGGACAATGAATAATCATACGCGTGATGACATAGGTGCGCATAATGGATTTAACAGAAGAAGTGCGGGCTTATACTGGTATCCATATACCGCAGGATTTCCGATACCTTATAACTTTGCACTAAATTGTTCATCTTTGGCCGGGGCAAATGATTATGTTACAATACCTGAAAATGCAGCGTTTGATCAAACGGTGGCAGGAACTTTTGAAGCATGGATATATTTAAATGCTGTCGGAGTATTACAACCTATTTTTCAAAAAGGAAATGCATTTGCGACAACAACACTTGCTGCATACATTACAGCCGGAAATAAATTTGGCATTAATATAGGTGCTCATAATTATTTCCCGGCAACAAGTCCTGCAACATTTGTTGCCAATAAATGGTATCATGTAGCTGCTACCTGGTCAGGAGGTCCGAATTTTACTGTAAATACTTATGTTAATGGACAACTTGATTATAATGTGACGAATAATTTAGCAATGCCGACAGCAACCGGTCCGGCATGGATTGGAAGATATTATGGCACTCAAAGATTTAACGGATATATTGATGAAGTAAGGTATTGGGCTGGAGCGAGAACTATTACAGATATTCAAAATAATATGTTTGCTTCCTGTCGCTCAATTTTACCAAATGCGAATTTAGTTGGGGCCTGGAATTTTGATGGAAATTTAATTAACTATTCAGCAACATCCGGAATTCATGGTTCATTTAATACAGGTGGAGGCAATAACCTAAGGTTTTCGGCTTATGTTAACGAAGCTACTACCGGACCTGCGCCAAACGCTCAGTTCGTAGCGATGCCGACAGTTCTTAACTGCACAGGATATCCGAATGGTTTCACTAAAAAAGCTCCATTTGTCAGTATTCCGGATAATGCAACTATGACAGATACTATTATAATCGGAAACGTTGCAGGCACACTCAATGATATTTCTGTCTTTCTTAATATATCACACCAAAAAGTTTCGGACCTTACTATTAAATTAAAAGCACCGAATTCANNTGCAACCGCTCAGGGTGGAACAAATCCAAACGGAATCCTGGCAGTATTTGACGATTCAATTGGAAATCCGATTACAAGCACTACATATCTATCTCCATGGACAAACTGGGTAAAACCACAGAATCCTATGGGTACATGTGGCGGTACAGCTCTAAACGGTAACTGGATTCTGACTATAATAGATGGTGCGGCTACAAACACAGGCACACTTCTCGGCTGGGGTATAAGATTTAATAATGCTGTACTTGTTGGTTCACAAAATATTTCGAGCACTGTACCGGGTAATTTTAATCTGCATCAAAATTATCCGAATCCATTCNNTAGATTTTAACGGTTCTGAATTTTCCAGCGGAGTTTATTTTTATAAAATGCAAGCTGGTGAATTTAATGATGTTAAGAAAATGCTATTGATTAAATAACGATCGTTATTTAATTAAAGTCCCGATAGCGAAGCGTATCGGGAATGCTTATAAAATAATAAATTACTTAAACTTATTTTTTTATAAATTTAATTATTTTGCTGTCAGGATTTTCATCCTGACAGCATTATTTTTAAATAAAGAAATATCCGATAAGAATGGGAACAAAAATCAAAAAAACCTGGCCATATAATGGATTCAAATAGCGACTGTCTTATCTCAAATATTCAATATAATTTATAATTAATATTACCTTGACATGGAACGATAATATCTTCATTGTTTATTCAAAACAGTTTTTTTAAGTTTCGCTTACAAGGCAATTCAACTTTAAATTCATTTTTTAATGAAGACACTCTTAATCGGGGATTATTTAGAGTATTTGAAGGATGTTTGTCCCTATCCGTTTAAATCTGAAGGATTTATTAATTTAAATTATAATAACCCGCCGGTTAACTCCAAACGCATTTATAATTTTTTGTTTGAAGACATAGATTTTAAAAACAGAGAATGTTTTAATCTAAGCTCCACTTTACTACTAAAATTTTAAAAATAAGAAATTATTAATTATGAAAAATTTAATTTGCTTTTTAGCCTTTGTTTTAATTTTAACTTGTTCATTTAACATTGAAAATTGCTTTGCTCAATGGTTGCAAATGCCGAATGGGATGGGAACAGGAAATACAATTTATTCTTTTGCAATCGGCGGGATTAATATTTTTGCTGGAGCCGAAGATGGAGTTTATATTTCTCCAAATGATGCCTCGAACTGGACTCATACTTCACTGGCTCCTATATCCGTATTATCACTTGCAACAATCGAAGGTAATACTTTTGCAGGAACAACCGGTAGTGGTGTATATTTTTCTTCTAATAACGGCGCGAACTGGGCTCAAACGGCTTTGGACAGCGATTATGTTTATTCACTCGGAGCCAGCGGGAATATTGTTTTTGCGGGAGCAGCAGGCTATGGTATATATTTCTCAACGAATAACGGAACGAGCTGGATTCAATCTGCTTTGAATAATCAATATGTTTATTCAATTGCTATAAGCGGAAATAATATTTTTGCAGGAACGTCTGTTAACGGTGTTTTTATCTCCACGAATAACGGAACAAACTGGACTCAAACTGCTTTGACGGATAAAACTATTTATGCTCTTACTATTAGCGGAAATAATATTTTCGCGGGAACTTATGGCAGCGGCGTTTATCTTTCTACTAACAACGGGACGAACTGGAATCAGATTGGATTAAATTATTTACGTGTCAATGCCCTTGCTTCAATCAGCCATTATATTTTTGCCGGTACAAATAATTTGGGCATATATATTTCTACAAATAATGGCACGAACTGGACTCAGATAAATCAGGGATTCACTTATATTACCTCTATTTGGTCTTTACTAATTAAAGACAATTACGTTTTCGCAGGAAATACCGGCTATTCAGTTTGGAGACGCAGTTTATCTGAATTCATAGGCATAAAAAAAATCTCCGAAAATATACCTGCGTCATTTTCATTAGAACAAAATTATCCGAATCCGTTTAATCCGACGACAAATATAAAGTTTAGTATTCCTGTGGATTCCCGCATTCGCGGGAATGACAGAGTTGTTTTGAAAGTTTATGACATTCTCGGAAAAGAAATTGAAACNNTTAAACTGATGACAGATGGATATAATGAGACTAAAAGAATGATATTAATCAAATAACAGAAAACAAAAAAAATATCAATGAGCCTTAAAAGACCCGACAAGACGGAGTATACTCCGGACGCAAAGGAAAATAAAAAAGGTTGCAAAGATTAGCTTTATAAAAAATTGAAAATAAAAATAAATGAGGAGTAAATAAAAATGAAATCATTAGTATTGTTAATATTATTTATTGTGGTTTTTACTTTTAAAGGATATTCGCAGGTGGAAATTCCGGTCTTTGAGAAGATGTCCGGCAGGTGGCAGGGATATTCTGAATCAAACGGAGAAAAATATAAAGAATATATTAATATGGGATGGACATTGAATCATAATTTTTTCGAAATAAGTCTATCAGAAGAACAGAAAGATAAAAGCAAAGAAAACTTTATGCTAAAAGAGATAGAGTATATTACAATCGACGGCAACAGCAATCTGAAAGGATGGAGCATTGATGATTATGGCGTTACACATATGTTAAATTTTTACGGAACCTTTGACGAAAATACAGTCATATTAAACGGTACAAATGAAACTTTTAAAAACAATATTAATTATGAATTAAAAGATAATCAGTTAATAAGAAAAAGCGAATTTAAAACTCCTGTTACAGGAGAAGCTGTCAAAGCAGAAGTAACATATTCGAGCGTAAGGTCTGATTACAATACTCATTTCCTCCCGACTCAATATGATAATATCTCCGGATCCGGGCTCGCTTATGTTTGTCACCTGTCGGAAAATTTTGTGACAGTATTTGATACTAAAACGAATAAGCTTATCGGAAAAATACCTTGCGGGAAGAATTCAAACTGGGTGTGTTATTCAAATGAAATAAATAACGGTTACATTTCAAATTTTACTTCAGGAAATCTCACCGTATTTAACAGGAATACAAACGAAACAATATCAACCGTAGATGCGGGCGAAAACCCGACATTCCTTCTTCCAATAAAAAACAAAATTTTGATTTCGCATCAATCAAAAGATGGTTTGTGGGTTCTTGATGTAAACAGTAACACTATAATTAAAAAATTGCAAGCGGGTACAGGTCCGCTCTATTATATTAAAAATGAAAACAAAATATATCAGCCTCAGATTTTTACGCCTTATCTCTTTATTATAGACCCGGATAAACTTGAAATCGTAAAAACGATAAAAGTAGAAGGGCGTCCGATGGAAATGGCATTTATAGATAATATGAAGTTTGGATACCTTGTGAATTTTGATTTAAACAAAGTTGAAAAATTTAATACAAAAAAAGATAAAGTTGTAAAAGAAATAATAGATATAAAACATCCGAGAGGAATTGCATCTTCGCCGGATGGGAAGCTTGTTTATGTATCCAGCGTGACTGAAGGAAAGGTTTATGTAATAAACACCGAAACGGATATGGTAACTGCCACCATCGATGGGTTTACAATGCCGGTATCTATTGCATTTACTAATGACGGAAATTTTGCTTATGTGCTAAATCAAAGGGAATCATCAATATCTGTTATCGATACCAAGCTGAATGCTATCGTTCAGACTTTTAATGTAGCAGGAAATCCGATTTCTATAACGATTATTAATTAGTGGTTGGTAATTAAAGTAATTTATATTAAACTGGAGCTTGGTAATGAGAAACAATATTTTTAATCTAAATATTTGGAATAAATAAAAATGAAAAAATTATTTACACTCTTATTAATGCTCGTAGCAATGAATGCGAATGCACAGTGGGTTGAGTCATTTGGGATTTATACAGGATATATTCCTGGTATTGCTTCGAGTGGAAATAATGTTTATGCTGCATCTGGTCTTGGTGTTTATATGTCCACAAATAATGGCACAAACGCAAGCTGGTATCGAAGTTCTATGAATTGTTGTTATGTTAATTGCGTAACTGCGAGCGGAAATAAGGTCTTTGCAGGGACAGGAGATTATCATGGCGTTTATTATTCCTCAGATAACGGTACAAGCTGGTCTCAAACTTCTTTGAATGATAAAATTATTTATAGTATTGCTATAAGTGAAAATAATGTTATAGCCGGGACATATATGGGCGTTTATCTCTCCACAAATAACGGCACAAATTGGTCTCAAACTATTTTAAATAATATGTATATATATTCCCTTGCTGTGAGTGGAAATATTGTTTATGCAGGAACGGGTGTACAAACTATGTACGGTATTTATAAATCCACAGATAACGGCGTAAACTGGACACCCACTANNAATGGAAATAATATATTTGCAGGCGTAGCTTATCCTATTGCTAGTATAGGAGTTTATATGTCAACAAATAACGGCATAAACTGGACTCAAACACCTTTAATTAACACACCTGTTTGGTGTTTTACTATGATTGGGAATGATATTTATGCCGGCTCAGGAAGCGGGGTGTATCGATCGACAGATAATGGAACAAGCTGGCAGCAATCTGGTATAAGCAACAGAGCTATCGGAGGTCTTACTATGAGTGGCAGTAATCTTGTTGCAGGGACTAATATTGGCGCATATATATCAACAAATAACGGCGTTAGCTGGACTGAAACCGGTTTTAATATTTCAAATATATCTTCCCTTGCTAAATGCGGAAATAATATTTTTGCAGGAACATCTTCAGCAAATTCAGCATATTCAAGAGGAGTCTATATGTCTACAAATAACGGGACAAGCTGGGTTCAAACCGCCTTGAACAATATATCTATTAGAAGCCTGGCAGCGAATGAAACTACTATTTTTGCCGGAGCGGATACATCTTACGGTGGTCTTTTTATCACCACGAATAATGGTGTAAGCTGGACACAAACTGGTATGAATAATAAAACTGTTTCTGCCCTGGCTGTAAATGGGAATAATATTTTTGCCGGGACACCTGACAACGGTATTTATATCTCAACAAACAATGGCATAAACTGGACTCAAACCTCTTTGAATCACGTAGGGGTTCATACACTTTCTGTGAATGGGAATAATATTTTCACAGGTATAGATACCGCAGGAAATGCAATAAATCTTGGCCTTTATATGTCCACAAACAACGGTACAACCTGGACACAAACCACTTTGAATGACAGAGATGTTAGTTGCATTGCTTTGAATGGGAATAATATTTTTGCCGGAACACTACTTTCTAAAGGAGTTTATCGCTCCACAGATAACGGCACGACCTGGACGCAAACGACTTTGAATAATAAGTCTATTCATTCCCTTACCGTGCTTGGAAATAATATTTTAGCTGGAACTGAATATTATGATGGTCTTTATATCTCAACAGATAATGGAGTAAGCTGGTCGCTAAAGAATGAGGGATTGACTTCTGTTAATGGCGTATACTCATTACTAATTGCAAATAATTTCATCTTTGCGGGGACATCTAATAAGTCTGTCTATCGCCGTCCACTTTCAGAAATCATCAGCATACAAAACATAAGCACGGAAATACCTTCGACATATTCATTACAGCAGAACTATCCGAATCCGTTTAATCCATCAACGAAAATAAAATTTGATATTCCTGCTCTTGGTTTCCCCCTTGGAAGGGGGGCAGGGGGGATGACGGTTATAAGAGTCTATAACATCCTCGGGAAAGAAATTGAAACATTGGTGAATGAGAAATTAAATCCGGGAACGTATGAAGTGATATTTAACGCATCTCAATATCCCAGCGGAGTTTATTTTTATAGACTGATATCGGATGGTTATAATGAAACGAAAAGAATGTTATTAATCAAATAGTAGAAATCAAATACACATGAGATCCCCAATAAGCCCACCGAGGCGGGAGGGGATAATAATTTTCCTTTAGTTTCTAATGATCCCAAGTCCCTCTTGAACTTTATCCAGATGAATATCAGGATTGTTTCAGGATTGGGAACGTGAAATATAAAAAAGATTTAATATTCCTTAAATTGTGCCGTTTTATATTCTTCGAACAAATGTTTAACCTTATTTCTTTGATATTTCCCGGTTGAAGTCACAGGGATGTCATCAGTAATTATTATTACTTTCGGTGATTTGAAAAAAGGAAGTTTAACTTTATAAAATTGCAGAAGCATCTTTTTTATTTCTTCGTCATCTTTAGCGTACCCGTTTTTCAAATGTACAAGCGCACCGACTTCTTCACCGTACCAGTCATTCTCAAAGCCGACGGCAATTCCCGATTCAACGTATTCATTTGATGCAATCACTTCATCAATCTCGAGAGTTGAAATATTTACGCCGCCCCTTATAATAAGTTCTTTAATCCTGCCTGTTATAAAGAAATATTTAAATCCATTTTCATCTGTTGTATAAAATCCTTCGTCTCCGCTTTTAAACCAGCCGTTTTCAAATGTTTTTTCATTTGCTTCGTCGTTGTTAAAATAATATTTCATAACGTTATGTCCGCGGATTACTATTTCTCCTTTTTCGTTTTCACCTAACGGCTTTCCTTCGGCATCCTGAATTTCCATTTCATTGCATTCTATCGGAATTCCGATAGACGGATAACCATATTTATTCTGCCATTTAATATGCTCATTTTTCTCAAGGTCTACAGGGACAAAGCAGGAATAACAGGTAGTCTCGGAAAGACCGTAACCGTGTGCAATTCTCAATCCGAATTTTTCTTCGAATCTTTTTGCAAGTTCACAGGTAAGAGGTCCCGCACCGCAGATTAAATGTGAAAAGTTTTCGAGATTATAATTTTCTATTTTTTCTTCTGAATGAAGAAGATATTGAAGTAATGTTGGCACAACACTGACAACTTTTACATTTTCTTTATCAAGTAATTTGAGAAAAGTTTCAGTATGAAATTTTTTGTTCAAAACAGTTCTTCCTCCATAATACATAGGTGTAACCATTGTAACAATTGTTCCATTGACGTGATGAATCGGCAATACGCACATCATTGCATCACCTTTTTCAAGTTTATGCCATTTCGAAATGCTGTCAGCATCAACAAGTAAATTATATTGCGTAAGCACGACACCTTTCGGGTTGCCTGTGGTTCCTGATGTATACACAATCATGGATTCATCGTCGAGGGAAATATTAAAGTTTTTTTTAAGTTTATCCGGCAGTTCGTGATATGAATTTGAATCGAAATTAATAATTTTTATCTTCTTTTTTCCTACGAGCATATGCATACTAACATAGTATTCATTACGCGTGAAAATTATTTTTGCCTTTGAATTCTCCAGAATGAATTCCACCCTTTCTTTATCTTCGTTTATATTAATCGGAACGACTACGGCACCTACTACCCAGCACGCAAAATATAAAATAATAGTATCAACATGGTTATAAGAATAAGTTGCCACTTTATTTCCTGGGTGTATACCGTTTTTCATCAGATAATTTGAAAGATGAATAACATTAATGTAGAATTCTTTGTAAGTGTAACTCTTAAGTTTTTCATCGGAATCATAATAGCAAATATATTCATCTTCAGGTTGGTTTTCTGCACGTGCTTTCAGCAGACCTTCTATATTTTTATATTTTACTAATGAATCTGAAGGCAGTCTGTTTGATAAGGTATGCGCTTTATATAAATTTTTTAGCAGATTTTCGGTCATCATTTTTTATTTATTTTTGTGTCTTTCTATATTAATAATTTATAACGCTTAAAAATCATATTAGAATATCCTTTATTCAGCATCCAGCATTATTTACTTTTACGCCGGACTCATAATAACAATTAATTGAATAGATTAAGAATTAAATTGTCAATATTTTAACAAATGTTTTATAAAATAAAATCCCTTATTTGAAAAAAGTTTTTTATATCTTAATATTTCTGATTATTGGTTTACAGGGTTGTACCCGAAAAAAAATTACTGATAATTATTTTCATTTGAATATACCTCTCGGAATCGAAACTCTTGAACCCGTAATGTCAAATTCACCTCAAAGTATATGGGGGCTGATGCCTTGTATGGAAGGGCTTGTTGCGTTCGACAGGGCAAATAATATTATTCCTCAAATTGCAAAAAGCTGGTCAATTTCATCCGACGGTTTAATTTATACATTCATTTTAAAAGACCGGATATTTTTTAACGATGACGAATGTTTTCCGGGTGGTAAAGGACGAAAAGTAATTGCGAATGATGTTAAATATTGTTTAGAGCGATTAAACGACCCGTCGACTAAAACGCGCGGATTATGGCTATTACGAGATAAAATTGAAGGTGCAAGCGAATATGTAGATTTCAAATCAGGGAAATCTAAAATTGAAGTTAAAGAGATTACGGGAATACAAGCTTTAAACGATTCAACAGTTCAGATTAAACTTTATAAACCATTTGCACCTTTCTTGAGCTTACTTACTATGACTTATGTTTTTATATATCCGCGTGAGGCTGTTGAATATTATGCTGATAAATTCGGTCAGCATCCGGTCGGTACAGGTCCTTTCAAATTTTTGAAATGGGATTTGGATAAAGAATTAATTTTTGTTAAAAATGAAAAATATTATGAAAAGGATTCGCTTGGGAATCAACTTCCCTATCTTGACGGAATAAAATTTACATTTACCCAATCATCAGAAACAGAATTTCTTGATTTTATTAACGGCAAATATGATTACCACGAACCATCAACGGAAACATTTGATTTTCTTGTCGACGAAGACGGTAATCTTGTAAATGCAAATAATAAAGATTATCATCTTGTAAGACAGAATTGGTTAAACACCGTTTACCTGATAATGATGCAAAGCCCGGATTTTCCCGGCGGAAAAAATAGTCCGTTTATAGGGAATAAAAAATTGCGGCAGGCTTTGAATTATGCGATTGACAGAGAAAGTATAATACGTTATGTATTAAAAAACCGCGGCTATCCTGCGGAAAACGGTCCTTTACCTGTGGGAATGCCGGGATATGATTCGTCAATCAAAGGTTATCAATATGATTTACAAAAAGCAAAGCAACTTCTTACAGAAGCAGGTTATGAAGGTGGTAACGGACTTAATCTGACTCTTGTAATTTCCAACGATGAAACTCAAAAATCTTTGTCTATTGCCATTCAGGAACAATTAAAGGAGGTAGGTATAAATCTGAAGCTCGAACAAATTATGCAGGCCGCGTTGAATACTAAACAGCAGGATGGGGAATTTACATTTACGCGCGGCAACTGGGGAGCGGATTATTTCGACCCTGAAAATTTCATGGCGCTCTTTTACAGTAAAAATGTTATACCATTTGGACCTAATAAATCGGGTTATTCGAATCCCGTCATCGATAAATTATATGAAAAATCAATTTTAATTACAGATATTAATGAACGGAAAAAAATATATGATGAAATGCAAAGAATAGTAATTGATGATGCAGTCTGGATTTATCTTTATTATAATCAGAAAGTTTATTTATTGCAAAATAATATTTCCGGTTTCTATCTGGATGGATTAAATAATGTGAATTTCAAGTTTACAAAGAAATTGAAAAATTGAAAATTGGTATTTGAAGTTTCACATTATTTAAAAATCCAGTAGGGATTTTCCGTTTGTAGAAAAATAAACAAATAATAAAAACACCGTAGGTGTTTTCCGTTTATAGTTAAGAGCATATAATCCGCCTAACCC
>PNBM01000343.1 GCA_003135995.1 Ignavibacteriota bacterium
AATACAATTTGGTTTGGTGATGGATATCAAATCAAAGCACGAGCTTATAATGTTGCACTGGATAAAATGGAGATTTGGAAGAATTGAAAATCCTTATTTTAAGAGACTATATTGAATTATTGGTATAGTCTCTGTTTTTTGATCCTATTAGACAGACACTTGGTGGAATTTAAATATAGACAATGAATATTGCTGAGGATATGCCACATCTTTAAACCAAAGTTGGAAGCTTTTCGAAAGCAGAGTTAGAAAATTATCGGGTTAAATTTGGGCTGGGAATTGAAAGAGGTTTATTCTTTGAGAGGTTGGGGCGAGAGAGTTATTTAAAAATTAATCGGTATCGATTGACTAATTTTTTCAATAATCATAAAACTTTTAAAATATTTATTTCAACAACAGCACATTATATTCGTGCTGTCGAATCTAATTTATATATAAAAATTCAATTAATTTAAAATAAAGAATAATTTGTAGTCTGTGAAGTTTTTGGTGGATAAAATATACCAATTATAACAAATGGATTTCTTGCCCTTCGTATATGCCATTCTAAAGTTGTACCGAGAAAAAAGTATATATCTCGTTTAGTAAAATCTTCAAAATATTTTTCTTTTACTTTTTTTAATGCTTCTTCCTTATTTCCATTTTCTGCTTTAACACAATTTCTATAAAGTGTGCCAATTTCCCAATCAAGTATCTGAAGTTTATGAATTTTATTGTTTATATCTGTAAAATGATATTTAAATTCATATGGTATCTTTTCTAATCTGATTTTATTTTTACCATCATCAAATAATTTTAATTGATCCATTTTCGCTAACCAGGAAGATTTCCAATCACTTGATATCTCTTTAATGCCAAAATCTAATATTTCTTTTGGTTTAAAAACTGCCAATGAAATATTTTTAGGCCCTTTCGAATCTGATATTAATTTATCAAAATCATTATATACATTTTTTAAACATAAATTCTTTCTTTCACTCCAGCCATTTTCAGTACTAATTTTATTAAGGACTTTCATATCTTTAAGATTAAAATCAGTAGGCGAAAAACTTTCCGGTCTGAAATCTCCTTTTCTTCTTTTTTTAATAGATAACTCGATATATGTATATTTATGTANNTGCTAAATGCAACAGGGTATATACGAATCAATGAACCGTCTTCCCGAAATCCGGCTGTACAAAAATTCTCTTCATATGTAACGGAAGGTTGTGGGTAGGTCAAAACAGTAAGTAATATTTTCTCACGATTCATAAATGTATTAATTTGTATCCCAAGTTTTTAGATTTAAATATATAATCTAATAAATACGAACGATGACACATATTTGAATCAGCTTCAAAGCAAGTAAATGCGATCTTTCGATGCGTGGATATTAATTCAACTAAATTTTCTATGTGTTCAGTACATAAAGGAAGCACTCGATTTCTATAATAAGTAAATAATTTAGCATAATCATCATCAGTTTCTAATTTTTTCCTTTTTACAGAATCTATACCAAATTGTGGAAAATGTAAATATTTTATATCAAGTTTTTCACAATAACTTTTAAGTTGATTTTTTGAAAATCCGAACTTCATACTAATTGGATTTTTACGTACATCACATAGTAAAGTAATATTATGACTAATTAAAGTATTCAAATATTCATCTATGTCTTTACCCTCGTAACCGATAGAATATATTGCTTTACAGATATCATCATTAAATTTATTTAAAATTGTTTTAGAAAGAAATTTATCTCTAATATGACTTTTTTTAGCATAATATGGATAATTGTTATAAACAAAGCCTATTAAATCTTTAGATGTTAAATTCCCATACTTTTTTAAAACAAACTCTATAGATGAGACAGAGTCTTCAGATACAATTGCTTCTGTAGGAAAGTTTTTTATTTTTATTTTATTAGAATTTTCAAGATATTCAAATTTCTTTAATACACTTAAATCTTTTTCCGCAAGAAAAGAATAACATCCATATTGGTAAGGAACAAAATTATAGGATGGGACATCTTGCTTTTGCGAAAGAAGAAAAAGTAGTTTATAAAATTTTGTACGATTTAGCTCCCTGCTGAATTTATTTACTAAATTCAATAATATTTTTCTTCTGTAATACAATTTGTAATAATTAAACCTTTAGTTCAAAAGTATAATAAAAATTAAAGATATTCGAGTGATTAATAAAACTTAATAATAACATAAAGCCGTCTTTTGAAATTAAAATAAATCAATTATAATAGATATCATAAATTAAAATGGTATTTTTAGTTACTATTATTGGTAATTTTTTAACAATTATTTATTATTATATTAGCAATAGTTTTAGGGATTTAGTATTATAGATTTTCTTCTGAATAATTAATTTCTATTATAATTATCTAAACAAATGCCTGACCGGGTTAGTGAACAGCAGACTCGCAATACCCTGATAGACCCTCAGCTAAAAGCTGCCGGATGGAATTTATATGACCATACGCAGGTAAACACAGAAATTCCCGTTCTAAATTATGATAACACTATCGTCAACGGCTTCACGGATTATTGCCTCTTTCGTGAAAATGGTGAAGTCCTTGCCGTAGTCGAAGCCAAACGCACTTCCCGTGACCCAAGAGAAGGATTAAAACAAGTCGAGAAATATATTAAAGAAATAGCAGNNAGCGAAAGATATGCCGAGCGGCACGTTGCCGGATTTTTTTCCCGCGATAATCTCGAACGTTTGTTATTTCTTAAACAAAATAAAATCTCTCTCAATCAGATTAATATTAACGAAACCATAATTAACCGCCCTTATCAGGTTGAAGCCGTTCGCCGTATTTCTGATACAATCGAGAGGAAAAATAAACGTAAAGCTCTTCTTGTCATGGCTACGGGAACGGGAAAAACCCGAACTATAATGGCTCTAATCGATGTATTCATCCGTGCCCGTCAGGCACAAAAAATTCTTTTCCTTGCTGATAGGGATACACTTGTCGACCAGGCATTATCGAAAGGTTTTAAAATTCATCTTCCGAATGAATCCAATACAAGAATCCGTACTTATTATATAAATAAGAATGCTCGTTTATTCGTCTCGACTCTTCAAACTCTCGATATTTGCTATTCAAAATTTACTCCCGCTGATTTTGATTTGATAATTTCCGATGAATGCCATCGCTCGATTTATAATAAATTCACCGATGTACTTGCTTATTTCGATGCTGTTCAAATCGGCTTAACTGCAACGCCCGCACATTTTATTGAACGTGATACATTTAAATTTTTCGAGTGCGATGGTATGTCCCCTACTTTCCTTTATGAATATGATACAGCCGTAAAAGAAGATTATCTTGCAGATTATAATGTTTATTCTGCCCGTACAAAATTCCAGCGAAAAGGAATCAAGTTCGACCAGCTTACCGATGATGAAAAAATAGCTCTTGTAGAAAAAGGCTTCGACCCGGAAGATATCAATTTCGAAGGCACGGACCTCGAAAAAAAAGTTACCAACTTAGATACAGTTCGCCGCCAGTGGGAAGAGTTCATGGATGTTTGCTATAAAGATTCAACAGGTCAGCTTCCTGCTAAATCCATAATATTTGCCGTCACTCATAAACACGCATTAAGATTAAAAGAACAATTTGATAATATGTATCCTGAATATGGTGGTAATCTTATTCAGGTAATAGATTCCAAAATGGAACGTGCAAAAGATACTCTCAAGGAATTTATTAAAGAAGAATATCCCCGTATAGCTGTTTCAGTCGATATGCTTGATACCGGTTTTGATTTTCCCGAAGTTATGAATCTTGCTTTTTGGAAACCCATCGGCTCTCAGATAAAATTCTGGCAAATGCTCGGCAGGGGCACACGTCATCACAGTTCTTGTGAAAAATTCGATTGGCTTCCTGGAAGACATAAAGATGATTTTCTTATCGTTGACTATTGGGAAAATTTCGAACATTTCGGAATGATGTCTAAAGATGATGATTTAATAAAACAAACTCCGATTCTTGTTACAATCTTCAATACGCGTTTAAAGAAACTTGAATATTTCAAAAGTAATCTTGCTAATCTTGATTCTCAAAGAATAATTTCCGAATTAAGAAATTTAATATCGGAAATTCCTCTTGATTCTTATACGGTAAAAAGAAATCTGAAAGAGGTCAGGGATGTCTGGAATGATGATTATTGGACGTTCATTAATGTTGATAAATTTCGTTTTTTGCGAATGAAATTGTCTCCTCTTTTGCGATTTGTTCCCGGCACCAATCCCGCAATTGTAAGTTTCATAAGCAAAATGGAAAAGTTCGGTTTATATTATCTTGAAGATTTATCGTCTCGTGGAGTCTCTTCCGCTCTTTGGAAGGACTCCCGAGACATTATTGATTCCCGAATCAAAAATCTGCTCGAATCCATAAAAGAAGATATCTCATTGCTCCCGACGACTATAGACGCAGTAAAAAATGAGCTTGTGCTTATAAATGATATTCTAACCGGAAGTTTCGAAAATGATTTATCTCTCTCTAAAATCGATGATGCAAAAGTCCGCCTTGCTCCTCTAATGAAATATAAACGTGAAAAGCCATCAATTTTAATCGAACTCGACCTTGCTGATATAATCGAACAGCGAAATTGGGTTGTATTGCGTAAAGATTCTAAGAAAATCTATGTTGAAGAATACAAAAAACGTGTTGAAGAAAGAATTCTCAAACTTGCCGAAGAGCACCCTGTCTTAAATAAACTCAAAATGGGAATTGATGTAAGTGTGGAAGACTTGATTAAACTCGAAGAAACACTCATAACCGAATTTAACAGCGATGAAATATCTCTTGATGAAGAAAATATGCTTAAAGCCTTCGGTGTTAAACCCGGTAGTTTCATAGATTTTGTTAAACATGTTTTAAAGCTCGAAAATCTTCCGTCGTATTATGATATAGTCAAAAAATCTTTCGATGCATTTATTTTAAGTCACAACTATAACGCCGATCAGTCAAGATTTTTACGGGCAGTTCAATCCGTATTTATCGAACGTCGTAAACTCGAAGAAGCCGACCTTTATGATGAACCATTTACAAACTTCGGCGACTCAGCAGTAGATAGATTTTTTATGGAGGAAGAAATTAAAGAAATAATTGAATTAATCAATGAAATATCATTAAAATAAACTTATTAAAAAAAATAAATTTTAATCATGAAAAGAATTCTATTATTTGGAGCTGGCGCAAGTGTACCTTATTTTCGCCCATCATTAACAACTAATTTTTTGACAAAAGTTGTTTTAAACAGGCGAGCTTGGAGAGAAATTATACAAAGATATAATAATAGAATTGCAGCTAATAGATTACAGCTAAATGAAACAAATATTCTAAATATGCTTTTAGATATATGCAATATTAACGATAATCAAAATTTTGAACAAATTATTGAAATTATAGATAAAATCTGTTCATATAACTTTGATAATGGTGACAATAAAACTATTCATAATATATTTCGATATTATGGAGCACCGAATTATTGTGATTATCAAGAATGGGGAATAATTCCTTTTTTATCACGCCAATTAATTTCAGAATGTATTCTAGGTTTGCAGACTTCAAATAGACATCACGTTCATGATTATGATGAACTATTACGACTTCAGAGAGATTTTATTCAATGTATGACCAAAAATGATGAATTATCTATAATTACATTAAACTATGATGATATCTTGAACGAATCAATTCAATCCTTAAATATTGAGAATGGATTTATAAATGAAAGATTTTCGACAAGAAGTTTTTTTGATGCTTCAAATACTATTAGTTTTCCACATGGGCACATAAGATTTATCATAGATGGGCGGGGCTTAAGAAATATTTCAAATCTTAATGAAGCTAATAATATTAGATTTAATAATTTATTTACAATAACACTTGATGAAACTCAATTTCTTTTAAATTCAAATTATTCTTATGTTTTTAATACTTCAATAGTAACAGGTCAATTAAAAGAATCAACCTTTGATGAGAATCCGTTTTCAGCATATTATCAAAAACTCGCAATAGATATTTTTGAAAGCCAAGAAATTGTTATTATTGGTTATTCTTTTCAAGATTCTCATTTGAATCGTTTATTGAGAAATTTCTTAGAATTAAATGATACAAATATTATAAAAATAATCTCTTATATTATTCAAGATATTAATGTTAACAATTTTTATGGTCCCTTTTCTTTTCCATTCTTTTCAAACATGTTTCGGACTTTTGGTATTAAAAGTTGGCCATATTATTATAATCATAATTTGGATATAGTTAATGTAACTAATTATGGTGAAATTTATGACAGAATATTTTTATATAAGAACGGTTATAACAATTTTTTACATGAATATAACATAA
>PNBM01000272.1 GCA_003135995.1 Ignavibacteriota bacterium
AGTGATAACACTATTCTTACAGGGAATAATAACTGATATTTTCATGTCAGGTCTTGATCCTCATTATTTATGAGCTATTGCTATTATGTTACCCGGAATTAAAGAAGAATACCTTAAAGGTACAGGTTTGTTTTCATCCTATGAAAAACTATCAAAATCTTCCACTTCATTAAGTGAGAGCAAGCGATATTCTTTAAAAACGAACTTCGTCATAAAACGGTTAAATTTATCTAAATAAGGCAGCCAAAGCAACTTATTTCTTATTAAATCGGCTATTTTTTGCTTTAGGCTAAATTTTCCTTCATTATTATAACTCTCACCAAACAATTCAACTTGGCCGAAATATTTATGTAATGCCTCATCAAATTGTATGACATTAAATTCATTTACATGATAAATATAAATCGACATAGAAGTACCTGGAACAGTAACATTCAGAGTAGAACAGATATAAATACCACCATTAAGAAGAACGCGTTGGCATTCAATTAGATANNATACTTTTCATAATCAGGAATATGTTCGATAGTCTCAAAGGAAAGAATGACATCGAAGGTATTATTAGCAATAGGAATTTTAGTAGCATCCATGAGTATTAATTCAAAATTATCTTTTTTATAAAACTCTACTGCTTGGACAATCGCTTCTTCTGAGAGATCTCCGCCAATAACGGTTTTTGCTCCTTTACTTAATAAATAATTTCCGCCATACCCACTGCCACAAGCAATATCAAAGACATTTTTACCCATAACAAATTGAGATGCAAAAATATATCGTAAAATGTGTTCCTGCAAGAGACGATATGGCATCAATACATTTCCTGCAGGCATCCGATCTAATCCCCATCCATTTTTGGGAAGAACTTTTTTATTTGTCATTTTTAATATCGTATTTTTAAAATCCCTTGATATCTAAATTAATTCAGACCCACGAGAAGTTCTTTCGTTGCATGTTTTACAGCCTCATTNNATAACATCACTTTGACATCCCCTACCCAGCCGCGACCTCCAGTTGCTCCTGATGTGAATTTGATATTGACGTTTTTAAGCCCCATTTCATCTATCACAATCGTCGCGATTTCCTTAACATTTGTAGAATCATAACTACCTGCATTATAAATCTCCATATCAAGAGAATTATCTACGAAATGACGATAGCTCTTCATCACGGCTTCAATGAAATCTGCAACATGCAGATAGCTCTTTTGCTGAGTACCATCTCCCAGTATTTCCAATTCTTGGGGATTATTCTTTAATTTTTTTATAAAGTCCAGAATGACCCCATGTGTACCACCGCTACCAATTATATTAGCCGGACGAAAAACTAAAGCTTTAAGCCCAAAAGAACGAACGTATCCATTAATCATAGCTTCGCATGCCAACTTGCTTGCGCCATAAATAGAAATTGGATTTANNAAGTTTCAAGTGTAGGCATAATTGTTGCCTCACCATAAACTACTGAGGACGAAGCAAAAACCAACTTGTTTATTTTGTTTAATCTACAAGCTTCCAGAACATTATATGTTGCTTCTATATTGTTTTTATAATGAGACCTGGGATTTATACCGCTGCTTTTTACATCAGGGTCGGCAGCAAAATGAAAGACCACCTCAGCGTCTTTTATCTTTTTCATTACTTTCGAATGGTCTGTTAAATCCATCCTTATTAAAGAAAATCTATTTTTATCATACTGAGCCAAATTTTCTTTCTTTCCACTTAAAAAATTATCTATAATCTTTACCTGATATCCCTCATTTGCTAACCGTATTGCCAGATGGCTGCCTATAAACCCAGCTCCACCCGTCACTATAACAACTGGCATTTTATACTCCTTATGGATTTAATAATAATTTGCATACATTTAATATTTTAAAAAATCAATCATCTATACTTTTTGATGGTTAGCGCCTTTATCAACATTGATCTCTTAAAGTTAATTTTCAGGGTTTTACCTTTTTTTCCGCGCTATTATTATTAGCATTTTAGTAAGCAATTCCTCTTCTGCATACTCCGAAAGTTGGATGCGAACTGCAGCAGTTAATAAATTGGCAGATTGTTCGTCTTTTTCCCTTATTACATCTAATATTTCGAAATTATCTGAAAACAATTTTAAATAATCGTGTTCTCTTAACCGATTTAAAATAACCGGCCCAGGAGTACCATTATCACGTAAATGGTTCCAGGGAGGTACTTTCTTCAAGGCTGCATTACTAATGTGACTACCGGAGTAGCTAGTGTATAAATGAATTGCAATGTAGGATATACCTTCTGGCTTCAATACTCGCGACAGTTTGGGTATAGCTTTAGAAACATCAATAATATGCTCAAAACAGGCCACACTTAAAGCCAGGTCAAAGTAACTTTCCGGCAAGTTCAATACTTCTGCATTCATCCGCTTAATGATTAAACCCTGCTGATTTAATGGTTTTTCAGACAGTTTATCCATAGTCCGGTAATAAGTTCTTCTCTGGCCAAGTAAATCCATTGAAACAGAACGCCCAAAGCTTGTAAAACCATTTTGCGTAAGTTCATTCCAATATCTCTTAATAAGCAGTTCATTATATCCGATATAATTCATATCTATTCCGGTAACAATAGCGCCTAGATTACTAAACAATAGAATGTTTGGATAACGCCTCCCACAACCGATATCAAGAATTAATTTATTGTTAAAGTTATCTACATAAGGAGATAACCGTTTGCAGGTGTCCTGAAAAATGATAAAATCANNAACCTGTGGTTTTGCCACAAGGTCTATGCGTTCCCCGCGCACATGGTCAATGCCCTGTAGTGCGTAAAGGTCTTTACTATTTCGTTGCGACGACAAATATCGTGTGAGGTGATATTTTTACACCTTTTATAATGGGATAAACGTGGAATTTTTCCTCCAATAACTTATCAAAATCCTCTACCGG
>PNBM01000179.1 GCA_003135995.1 Ignavibacteriota bacterium
ATTGACATCGAGGACGATGGCACGGTGAACATCTTCTCCGTGTCGCCCGAAGGCATGAAGATTGCCGTGGACGCCATCAGCGGCATGACCGCCGAGGCCGAAGTCGGGAAGATTTATCGTGGAAAGGTTGTCACCATCAAGGAATTCGGCGCGTTTGTCGAGTTCATTCCCGGCTTAGAGGGCCTCTGTCACGTCAGCGAGTTGAGCGACAGCTATGTCAAGAGCGTTGATTCTGTATGCAAACTCGGCGATATCATCCCCGTCAAGCTTTTGCTTGTTGACGACCAGGGCAGGTTTAAACTTTCCCGTAAGGCAGCTTTGGCTGAACTCGGTCTCTCCGACAAAAAAGACCAGCCGAAGAAAAAGTAATCCTGGCTTGCGTCTTAGGCCTGGGGTCTGGGGTCTGAGGTCTTATGTCTATGGTTTTGCCTGCCCTGAGCTTGTCGAATGGGAAGAATCCAGCGTTTCTGTACTTCCAGTTCCTATAACTCCCTCTCCTTGAGGAGAGGGCCGGGGAGAGGTGAAATATTCATAAGTGATACTAATTGTTTGAAGTTATCAGAAATTATATTAATGATATAATGCACTAATTATAAATTCTTGATTATAATAGAAACATAACTTTAGAAAAATTTTAAATACCATTTAATGAAAATAAAAAATAAAAGGATATTTTTAACGGGCGGCGGCGGATTTATCGGGAGCAAACTCGCAGAGTTGCTTTCGGGTGAAAATGAAATTATTGTTTATGATAATTTCTCGAGAGATTCATTGAAATTTAAAAACTTTAAGGAAAGCCATGTTAAAATAATTAATGGCGATGTACTTGATGCTGAGAATCTAAAAACTATCTGCGAAAATATTAAACCTCAGATTGTAGTTCATCTTGCCGCGATAGCGGGTGTAGATACGGTTATTAAAAATCCGGTCAAGACTATGAGCATTAATATCCTCGGAGCATTTAATCTGCTCAATGCATTAAGGAAACACAGCAATATTCTTGAACGAGTTATTAATTTTTCAACAAGCGAAGTTCTCGGTGCTTATGCTTATAAGTCGACTGAACAGTCCGATACAAATTTTGCACCTGTAGGCGAAGCCCGCTGGACTTATTCCGTAAGTAAAGTTGCTGCCGAGCATCTTGTGCATAGTTATCATAAAGAGTTCGGTTATCCGAGCGTTACAATCAGACCTTTTAATATCTATGGTCCCGGGCAGATAGGTGAAGGAGCTATTCAGGTATTTATAAAAAACGCTGTCAAAAATCAAAATATAGAAATTCACGGCGACGGTGACCAGATTCGCTCCTGGTGTTACATAGATGATATGATAGATGGCCTTATTTTATGTTTAACAAATGATAATGCTGTCGGGCAAATTTTTAATATCGGCAATCCGAAAGGAACAGTGACAATTTCTTCATTAGCGGAAAAAATAATTTCGCTTTGCAGAACAAAATCTAAAATAATTTATGTCCCTAAAAATTATGTGGATGTAGAATTAAGAATTCCGAGTATTGAAAAAGCTACTCGCATGCTCGGATACGTTCCAAAAGTGAATTTGAACAATGGCATAATAAATACATTTAAATGGTATAAGAAATGGTTAAAAAAGTAATTCAGGATTATTTTTATTTAGCACACGGCGAAATGAGCCTTGAATGCTTAAAAGGACTAGTTGAAAATAATTATGCTCCGGCATTCGTCTGCGTTCATAAAAATTATGAATATGAGAAACTAAAAAGCTCTTTTTTTGAGCCGGTTGAAAAATTATGCCGTGATAATAATATTTTTCTGCACAAAGTTGATAAAATTTCTGAAATAAAATTTGCTGTTGAAAATCATAGCATTGGCGTATGCGTCGGGTTCATGGAAATTATAAAAAAAGAAGTTTTCGATTTACCAAAATACGGAATATTAAATTTACATTGCGGCAAATTGCCTTTATACAGAGGAAGAGCTCCGATTTCACGGTCATTGATGAACGGTGAAAATTATCTTACAATGACTTTGCATAACATTGATGAAGGTGTAGATTCCGGCGATATTGCAGGCGAACACGAAATTGAAATAGATTTAAATGACGATGTGAACACATTATATAAAAGATGTGCGGAAAAATCTGCCGATTTTATAATAGATATATTGCACAAGATAACCGATATACATTTCGTCAAACAGGATTTATCCGCTCACCGGAAAGCTAACAAAAAAGTTACGGATGAAGAGAGAAAAATCAACTGGGAAAACGGAATCGAAAAAATATTTAATTTAATACGTGCATTAACAATTCCTTATCCCTGTGCATTTAGTTCTTATAACGGGAAAAATTATAAAATAATAAAATCTGAAATATTTTCAAAAGAAACCTGCAATGCACGAAAAAACGGTGAAATATATTTTGTTGATGAAGATTATATATTAATTATTTGCAAAGACGGGCTCTTAAGAATTTTCGAACTCCGCGATGAAAAGGATAACGTCGTGAACTTCGAAGAAAATTTCCACCAAAAAGAATTTTTTGTGTGAATAATTTTTTCGTTCTTGTGAATTATTTCTTTGCGTTCTTTGCGATCTTTGCGTTTAAGCTTATACTTGATAAACTTGACGAACTTGAAAAACTTGANNTTTCGCAGGCATGCCTATGGATTTCGTAAATATGCACCGGCAAAACGGCATTGAATCAAGACTTGTAACACTCTATAAAAATACATTAAATTTCGAAGAAGACATCTGCCTTGGACTTCCGCTTCACACTGGCAAAATTGCTAAAAACTGGAGAGATAATAAAATTACTGAAGTAAAATATTACGAACCGAAAAATATTTTTGAATCATATTATTTTAGCTTAAGAGATTTTAAAAATAAAAGCCGGATAAATAAGATCATCGAAGAATATAAATTATATGACTANNATTTTGACGGCGGAATGGATTTATTCAGGGATTTAAGGTTTGCTAAAGAATTAAAAAAACGCGGTAAGAAAATTGTCTGCTGTTATTTCGGAAGCGATTTAAGAACACGCGGAATCTTTAAGGAGCTCGAAGAAATGAGCGATTTGAATCTCACTGTCGAGTTTGACCATATTCAATTACATCATAATATTAATTATCTTTTCTTCCCGTTTGACGTTGACCAATTTGATTTTAAATCGCCTGAAACAGACAGGGTGAAAATTATTCATTCCCCTACCAACAGGTTTTTCAAAGGCACAGATAAAATATTGAAAGTAATTGAAGAATTAAAAAAAGAAAAAGAATTTGATTTTATCCTTCTTGAAAATAAAAATCGTGAAGAGGTACTGGAAATTAAGAAAACCTGCAACCTCGCAATAGATCAGGTGGGCGGAGAAGAAGGCGGAACGGGATATGGCAAAAATTCTATTGAAAATTTTTCTATGGGTTTACCCACTATAACCGAATTCACCGATGACTATTTAAAGTTTTTAAAAGAAAATCCGTTCATAAACTGTACCATACATACACTTAAGAAAAATATTTCCAATATTATTGATAACCCGTCAATATTAAAAGAATATTCTTATAAAGCAAGAGAGTGGGTAGTCAGGCATCATTCTTTCAAAGCTGTGAATGAGAAATTAATAGAATTGTTTAAGAAAAACAATATTTTATAATTCTTAATATTCAAATTATTAACCATACCTGAAAAGTCATTAAAATATTGTTTTGCAAATGTGTTTTCTAATCTGATTTATTTAATTTGCAGTTACATTTCATGTTGAATGTATTATTTCTTATAAAACGATATTAATTATGAGAACTTATATATAACTATATATCAAATTTTTCGGCTTTTACAAAAGTCAAATAAAGTTTAAATTGTACTTACCAAATATTTTATATTAATTATTGTATTTTGGCAAAAAAAATCCTGTCATATCTGTGTATATATATTATTCTGACTGCAGATGTTATTGCACAAAATATTACTTTCAATGAGAATTTTAATAATACTTTAACGCTCAATATAGGAGTGAATGACTTTCATATTAAAGATGAAAGAATCTCTCCGTTGATTTTCCGCGGCATATTATTTTCTTCCTATACATCATATAAATATCGGGATAATAAATTCACGCACGATGTAGAAACATTTATAAGCCTTGGAAAAATATTTTCAACCTTTAACCAAAATCTGGTGGAACAATTTGCTGGCTGTATTTCTTATTCGTTATTACATCAAATATATAATGTCGATTATGCGAATTCAAATATAAATCTTAATTTAGGAGCAGGAATAAAATCTTTTGTTTCTTATGAAAATACTTTAGACCCTAACTATTTTATACTTTCCGGAGAAGACAGCTGGTATTGGTCGCATTCTTTGAATTTAATTTTTTCCGGAGTTTATAATATAGTTAATAAACATAGTATTAATTTTCAATTAAGTTCTCCTTTTATCAGAACAGTTTCTAGACCTGATTTTTCACAGAATCAATTATATTACGAAGTTGAATCGAATCATTTAAAAGCAGCTAAGTATGGCGATATCGAATTTCTTTGGAACGATTTTGTAATATTTTCTAATTTAAGTTATGTTTATAATCTGTCAAAACATATCGGTTTAAATATTTCATATAATTTTTATTATGCTTCTACTCACAAAACTCAATTTATGGGACTTTATTCAAATAATTTTTTATTAGGCGGAGGATGGCAATTTTGAAAATAAAAAAAAACTTAGTCCATTTATGTTTTTTGCTTTCTTTTTTTATTTTCTTTTCGTGTGAAAATTTATTATTAGGTCCTGAACCAAAAAATACTGCGGAAGATAATTTTGAGACATTATGGAAAGATTTTAACAATTATTATGCTTTATTTGATGTAATGAAAGTTAACTGGGATTCTTTATATACAATTTATAGACCGCAAGTGAACAACAGTATGTCCGAAAATGAACTCTGGAATATCTTTGAAAAGTTGTTAAGCCCGTTACAGGATTCTCATATATGTCTTACTAATAAAGATAATTCCAGGCATTACAACCCGAAAAATTTAAAATACAAATGCGATTTTAGCATTGAGGTAATTCTGAACAATTATTTAAAAAATGTGTATTTGAAAACGGGTGAAGATAATATAATTTACGGAAAAATTCCGGGACACAATTTTGGTTATATTTACATATCGACGTTTATAGGGAAAAATGTCAATTGGTCGAAAAATATAGACGATGCTATACAGTATTTGAGAAAATCCGAAGGGATAATAATTGATGTTAGGAATAATTTCGGCGGATATTTTGAAAACGCTAACAACATCGCTTCTTGTTTTTTTAATAACAATGTGGATTTTCTTAAAGAAACATTTCGGAATGGTCCAAAACATAATGATTTTGAACCCTTTCATTATTTTACGTTGGAATTAAGGAAGGGATGTCCTCATTTTAAAAATAAGACAGTAGTATTAACAAATAGTGTATCCGCAAGTGCAACCGACCGTTTTGTCTGGTTATTTAAAAATTACCGTACAAANNCAGGAGATACTACGGAAGGGTGTTTCGCCCAGGCATTTCAATATAGAGCTTTGCCGAATGGCTGGATATATTCTTTTTCAGCATCTCTTATTACTTCTATGAACGGAATCGCACTCGATAGTATTGGAGGGACCCCTCCGGATTTAACCATCCTTAATAATTATAAAGATTTACAATTGGGAATAGACAGCGTTATGGAAAATGCTATAAAATATCTCGAAAAATAATTTATAAACTTATTTTTTATATATCTTTTTTTGGCATAGTAGCTCTTAGAAGTTTTTTCAGTTGAAAAAAATTAATGAGATTATCATTTTATAAGCACTTAATGTGTCATAGTAAATATTTTAATTTTTGAATAAATTGGAATAACTANNGAGAATAACTATCTGAAAATTAATGATAAAATCACAGGTTAAAGAATTATTTTCGCAGACTGCCATTTATGGTGTCGGAATTCTTTTAAACCGGTCATTATCATTTTTGTTACTTCCGGTATATACTCATTTCTTTTCTCCCGGTGAACTCGGATTGTACAACCTTATTCAGTCAATCTGGCTTTTCGTTATTTTGATTTATGTTTACGGGATGGAAACATCGCTGATAAAATTTTTCATAGATGCCAAAGATTCCGAAAATAAAAAAGAAATTTATTCCACCACTTTAATTTTAATAACTGTAACTTCCATAATTTTTTCCGTTCTGATATATTTATTCGCAGGAAATATTGTAAGCGTATTTTCATTCGATGATAAAGAAAAAGCAAAATTCCTTTTGCAGATTTTAAGTTTACTATTGTTCTTCGATACCCTATCCAGATTTCCTTTGTTATTGCTCAGGGCAGAATTGAAAGCAAAGACCTATTTTTATATTAACCTTGTAAGCTTAATTGTAAATATTTTACTGAATATAATATTCATTGCTGTCCTGAAACTCAATATTGAAGCCATTTTATACAGCTATATAATTTCTGTGGTAGTCACACTTATTATTGGTATTATTATTACAAGGAAGTTTTTCGGTTTTGCCTTCTCATTAAAGAGAGCAAAGGAACTTGTACTCTACGGAAATAAATTCATTTATATGGGTTTGTTCCTTTTATTAATTGACATCTCCGACAGATTTTTTCTCAAATATTTTTTTGATGAAAGCATAGTTGGTATTTATAGTGCGAATTACAGATTAGCATCCGTCATGAGCCTTTGCATCGCGGCATTCAGATTTTCATGGACACCTTACTTCCTCAGCATTGGTGACAATCCCGATAACAAAAAAATAATTTCCGATATTTTCACTTACTTCGTATTCGCGGGATTATTATTATTTTTAATATTTACTTTTTTCACCGAACCGCTCGTGAAAATCACTTTCGGAAGCTATAGTATATTGAACGTAAAATATCAAATCGGATTAAGTATTGTGCCAATGGTACTTCTTGCGTATTTTTTTTCCGGTCTTTTTGCAAATTTAAATGTAGCGCCATTCTATGCGGATAAAACTTCAAAACTTTTTATTGTTACCGCTGAAGGATTTTTATTAAATATTATTTTAAATTTTATTTTAATTCCTAAATTTCAAATGAACGGCGCCGCCCTTGCTACACTGCTCACTTACTCTGTAATGTTTTTACACGTTTACTATATTTCGCAAAAAATTTATAAAATAAATTATGACTGGAAAAAAATTACAAAAATAATTTTTATAACAATCATAATTTTCGCCGTTTATTATGTATTAAAATCACTTGATACAAACAGCACATTATTAATTCTCATCAGTTTAATATTGATTATTCTCTATATTTCTCTGCTATCTATCTTAAAAATCATCAACTTAAGTAGCGTAAAAATACTATTTAAGAGAGTCTAAGTAAAGTATCACTTTAGATATTTTTCTCTTGACATTTATTTATATAGTACTTATATTTGTATTAACTGTGAGAAGTTGAACTACCAAATAATGTTCTAAGTGTTCTTAAATAAGATTTACCCTTTCTTATTTAAACTATATCCGGTTATTACATTTAATAACCGGATTTTTTATTGACCAAAATTTCAGCAGAAGTGAACAAAGACTACCATTGAGGACAATCTTGTCACTCCTCTGACATCTTAATCAATTCCGCATTAGTTATCATTAATCCATAATAAGTTATAAATTCTTATTTATCAATTAATTATACCCTCTTTACGTTCTTGCTAAAATTTTGGCACGGACATTGCTTATTATATAAGCGTAATTCAGAAAACAAAAATTAATAAGGAGAAAAATTATGAACATCGTAAAATTTAAAAGAGACAATGACCTTTTAAATGACACATTCAGGTCAATATTCAATCATCCGTTTTTCGGATTAAGGGATGAAATGGTTAATTCATCGAATTTCACCCCGAGAGCAAGAATCACTGAAGATAAAGATAATTTCTATATAAACATGGAAATGCCCGGAATTCCAAAAGAAGATGTGAAGATAAATCTTGAAAATAATGTACTTTCGATTAGCGGAACGAAACAGCAAAAGAATAAGACCGATGATGCAAATTTGATTTTGAACGAAATTTATTATGGTGAATTCTGCAGAAGCTTTAATTTATCAGACGATATAAAACGCGATAATATTGAAGCCGAATTCAAGGATGGTATGTTACACGTAACTTTACCGAAGGTTGATGAAGCGAAACCCGTTGTGAAAGAAATCAAAGTGAAATAAATATTCAGAGCTCCTTCCCAATCAGGGATTGGGAAGGAG
>PNBM01000039.1 GCA_003135995.1 Ignavibacteriota bacterium
ATTTCCGAGGTGCGGAATTACGCAAATTTGTACTCCGGTCCTGCCGGGGTGATGCAATGCGTGGGGTTATACCTCGGAGCAACATCCTCAAAAAAAAAAAACGAGAACATCTCTGCTCTCTTAAATCTATTATACCACCATTTTTTTATAGTTTGAATTTATTATAACAACTGACTAATTTCCCTTAAATTAATAATCCAAACTTACAATAAACCACTGTGGGATTACTGTTCTTAAAATAAATTTTTAGCATGTAGCTTTTTTACGTTCTCTTACGAAAACTGGTATTTTTCAAAACAAGAAAAACGTGAAGTAAAGTTGCGTCTCATTAATTTGGGACGCGCTTTATTGTTCATATTTTCTTGTAGGCATACCAGTGCCTCGTAAGGGATGTGGGCTTTAAAGTTAGCGTCCCTTTTTTTATTTAAGAAATAACATTTTTCAAAATTAATTTCAAGAAAGGAAAAAAAATGAAACAAATACTTCCAAGTGAAAATGAAACTGATATGCCTTTAGATAAAAAGAAAAAATGCCACGCTATAATTCACTCAGCTGCATCTGGAGCGGCGGCGGCAGGTGCAGGTTTAGCTCAAATCCCTCTTTCAGATTCTGCTATTATTATTCCGATACAAGTTACAATGATTATATCATTAGGCTATGTATTTGATATTCATATTTCTAAAGGTATTGCTTACTCTATGGTTGCCGCTGAACTTGCATGGATTGGTGGGAGATCAATTTCACAAATCTTATTAGGTTGGATACCTGGATTAGGTAATATTCTAAACGCATCTACCGCTTTTGCTATCACAGAAGGTATTGGCTGGTATGCTGCTAATGATTTTTATAAAAAAAATAAATAAAGGAGATTAAAATGATTGAAGAAATAACTCAAGAAGATAAAATCTTATATTGTTGTGCTATTGCTAATCTTTTAAATGAAGATGAAATAGTCACTAAAGAGGAAATAATGTTCTTAAATAAAATTGTTAGTGATTTACAATTAAATTTAAGAAATAAAGAAATAAAACTTAGAATTAATCAAGCTATGAAGAGCAAATTTAATTTAAAACCTTACGCAATGAAACTAAAAAGTAAAGCACTCAAAATTATGCTTTTCCGAACAATGTTATCTATTTTAGGAAAGAAAAAATATTTTTTACCGATAGATAAAAATAATATTATTGATGCAGTTAAAGTTATGCGATTAAATGATAAGATTTGTAAGGATATAATAAAGTTGAGTGAAGAAATGTATTCACAGGAAGATAAATTTATAAATTTATTGCAATGTTTATAATATTCGTTTTATTTATATAACTTGTTCAATTTATATTTTTTAAAAAGCGGGCACAAAATTTATATTTTTATATTTTTTTTATTATTTAGCAAAATGATATAATATATAAGAGGGAACAGAATATTTCTATTCTCAAATTAAATATATTATCGTGGAAAAAAAATCAATCAACGATGAAGGTTTTCGTGACCTGTTGAGGGAATTTGATGGAATGGAGGCCAAGTGCATCACCGCCCTGACCGAGAAAAAAAACGAATCTTTAACTTAATTGTTCAATATTTAAAAGGAGATAGCGAGGCGAAAGCTGTCTCCTTTTTTTACTTAAATTAAATTATAAATAAAAATTAATAAAGTATAATTAAATATTTTTTCCTTCTACAATTTTATCCTGAATCCCACAGTTAGAGCATAACCACCATTTTCGCGTTAATTTACCACCAGATTTAATATCTGGTGACCATTTAGTGCCACAGTTTGTACATCTTATCATTATATTAGTATTTCCCCCAATGGCTTCTAATTTAAAATAACTCATATCTTCACTGTAAACAGGATATTTTCTTTTTTTTGTAGCTTTTTTAGATTTTTCCATATTCTTATTAGATTAATTTATTTTGTGGAATGTTTAATAATAAACGAAACGAACAGAAAAATAAATTCAATTATTTAATGATATTACAAATATTTTTCAAACTTACTATGAAAGTTGACGATACGAAGTTGTATTCTGAACGTTTGGAAGAGCATAGAACCTCCGCTACTGCCAATTCAAACGGCAGGCACAGAGAAACAGCATCATCGTGAGGTAACACTTTTTCTTACATTTATCTAAAAGTTTAAAATAAACTAATAATCNNTTTATCAATACTCAGCATGCCTGCATTAAAAGTATGCTTTTTCCCGTCGTCTGTTGTAATAACAACCTTTTTAGCAAACATACTTTTCTGAACTTCTACGTTCGAAATTCTGTCCTTGGGAATTTGTATAAAATCTTCTGAACCGAATTTTACAAAAAATGCTTCTTCAAGCATCCCGGAAACCGAAACATCATATTTCGCGTCGTATAAAAGTCTTTTGTTTGTAATTACTAGTTTTCCGTTATATTTACCACCTCCCGGAGGTTCGTATAATACGGTTTGATTATAAAGTTCGCTTTCACCCGGGTCTAAATTAAATTTTGCCATAATTATTATTTTAAAATTTTATTTAAAACGAATATTGAATTTTCCATCGGTAACAGTTACAGTTTTTTTATCATCCCAAGTCTTTGCAACGAGGTTAAACGTACCTTCTACATGTTTATCATCTATTTTCGAAATACTGAATTTACCTGATTTCGTAAAATAAGTATCTTCAGAGGGGTAGTTAGTTTTATAAGTACTGTTNNATATCGTATTCACCAGGTTTGGAATCCTTGCAAGGGATAGTGAACTCCTGGAATTTCTTTTCATAAGAACCGGACGTGAAACGCAAGGATAATCCTTTCTCAGTATTAATAATTATAGATTCTGCAATAGAAAGAGAATCATCAGCTATGAATTCTTTACCATTAATTTGACATTTCATAGGTGAATTTTTTTCAACTTGTGTTTCTTTTTTTGTGCATGAAGAAAGAACAACTGTTAAAAGCAAAAGAACTGATAAAAACTTAACTGTTTGTAACATATTATCTCCTATTTGTTAATTTATTAAATTGTATGTCTTCAAAACCTTTTAGACGGCTCAAGCATAAATTTAAGAGATAGTTTTAATATATTCAAGATTGTTATTTAATTGTTTGTTATAAGCAGATGTCGGAGGAAAGCATTTTTATAAAAACTTAAGAAGTAAATTAGTTTTTTCATTTCATTTATTATTATACACTAATTTGCTTTCAACTGGAATAGGAACATTTAAATCTTACTCTTCGTCGGTTGGGAGCATCCGCTCAAGCCACTACCAACGGCTAGTTCGGAGAAATCAAAACTGTAGGCTCTAAAAAATAATTGCCATAAGTTGTTCATAAGATATCAAAGCATAGCTCAACCGTAGTCGTCGATCCGGTTCATAATATAGAAATACCTCCGGCTTACAAATTTTGGGATGCTGAATTGGAAATCGCTGAAGATGCAAGATGAGAAGCTGAGAGGATTGAGAATAAAGAAGAGTAATTAATATTTAATAAAGGAGATAATACATACAGTCTCCTTTTATTTATATGTCTCAGAATAAAATATTTAAAATGTTTATAATCATTTTAGAATTAAGTTGATAAATTCTTATCCAAAAGAAACCGTAAGATTAAAAATGAAATTGCAATTATAGTCAGTAATTAATAAATTTAGTAATAACATTTTAACTCATTGAGTAATTTGTATTATAGTTATATCGTTACTAACAGTTATCGTTCTCCAAATAGAACTTTTATATCATGATGTTTAATAAATCATTGTAAATATCATTCGAAATAGTTCACAATAATATATTAATCAATATATTGATCTTTTTAAATTGAAAAGGATACTCTTTTAAACATTAAATAAATATAGTTATGAGTAACTTAAACAAATGTCCAAAATGCGGAAGAGAAGCTGATAAATCTTATAGCTCAAACTGGTATCCAGTTCATACATGTAGAGACTGTGGAGAAAAATATTGCGATAAGTGTGGCGATGGTAGCGGAAAGAAATGTCCTAAGTGTGGTTCAACTAATTACTCAGATTACGATAAAGTATATTCTAAGTGAAATAATGAGATTCTTTGATTAAATGTTATATGAAGATTAGAAAACATTAAAATCAAATATAACAGAAAACATCTTATATTGATTTAGTTTTTGACGTTAGATATTTCTATAGTAATTGTTATGGAGAAATGGAACTTACACCTTAAGAATTAGCAATAAAAAATACGAATGTGTTGAGTTTGGATTTATAAATAATTTATAAGTGGATCATTAAGAATATTAACCTTTAATAATCAAAAACATGACAAGAAATTTACAAGAACAGATTCAAGAAATGCAACTAGAATTTGCTAAAGATGATATTTCGCTGGAAGAATTAATTGAAAAACTTAATAAAATAGTTTATCAACGAGGGTACTTATCTGTACAAATAGACAAAGCACAAGTGAATAATGCTAATCAGATTATTTCCGAGTTCGATATTCTTACTTCTAAATTATCTGAACTACAAAACTCAATTACAGACAAAGAATCTTTCTTAAAAGAATTAAAGCCTCCAGCTTTATTTGGCAAAGCAAAATATCAAGATACAGTTGATACGAAAAACAAAGAAATTAATGAACTAAAAGCTAATTTAGAAAAACTTAAAAATGATATTGATTCTAAAAGAGGTTCCGTCCAAAATGCTAAACAATTGATAAAGAAACAAATTGAAGAAAACTCAATAATTGAAAATCAGTATATTCAAGATGAAAAATTGTTTTTGAATGAGAAAACAAATATTAAATCGGGTTTAGCAAAAAACTATTGTTCTTTACCTGAAGAAGTAATAAATGGTGACTGGGAGATTATTTCGAGCTATTTTAAAAATTATTTTCGTAAATCATCAGATAAAGTATTTCCAATCATTGGTTGGGAATATGCTTTTGGACATGCGCTTATCCTATCCTCTTATTACAATAATTGGAAAGAAATTAATGATGCAATTATTGTTTATGGGGAGTCAGTAGAATTAGCTTCAGTCATGGCTCTTTTTCTATGCAGGTATATTAAGTATGTTGAAAATCATTCCAACCCGCTTCACTACTTTGTAAAAGCACTAGTACTTTTTATACAAATATTGAGACTTAAGGATGCTGAAGATATTTTTAGTCTTATGAGAACATGCCAAGGAGAAAAAATATCTGAAATGGCTATATTGGTTTCATATCCAACTTTTAGATTTAAGGTACTAGAACTTTTTGAAGCACTTAGAGAAGCAAAGGACATAGCAATAAAACAAAATGATGAAAAAATATTAAATTTTATTATTACAGAAGAAAATAAATATAATAATATATTTGGCTGGGTTAAAAAATACCCTCAGAATAATTCTTAATAAAACTTGGGTAATGTAATGCTTCAGATAGAAATGGACTAAGGAATTTCGTAATTTTGTGGTAACATAAGGAGAATATTCAATGTTAAAAAGAAAACATTTAACCGCGCAACACATCCCACGTCACTCATACTAAATCGGATACCTATACTTTAGGTGGAGTTCTGGCGTAATCCACGGTTCCAATAATACTTCTGGTTTGGTGAAAAAATCATTGTGATTCAGGACGAAGACACTGATTTTGTAAATCACGGAAGCCAGTGGTTGGAGTTTTTGGAGATATATCATAGCTTTTAGTCGACATATAGGTGGCGGGTGTTAAACTTTCATTATTGATTAGAAAAATTAAAATCAAAGCTTTCAAACCATATATTGATTTCATCTACAGAAAAGGTATCGAGTTTATCTTTTTCAGGAGCAATATATTTATTCCATGTTTCATTTATAATTCCAACTATTTTATTAACTTCTTCCGGGGACGAGAATTCTATTTTATCCTTAATTTCAAAATACTTCCTTGTATGTATTTTTTGAAAATGGTATATATCATCAAATAATTTATTAGGTGATGCTGGCTCGCCATATTTATTCGAGCAATTTTTCAGATTTTCTTTAGCTTTAATATTTTTAGGGTACTCTTTAATTGCCAGTCTCCAGTATACAAGTGCTACATCTCTGAAATTAAACTCCCAAGATAATGCTCCCAGGTCATTCAGACAATCGGAGCGTGCCCGTGGAATACTTGCAGAAATAAATAAACCGAAATCAAAAGTGAAAATATATGTTATCCCGACTAATGAAGAATTAATGATTGTAAGAGATACAAAAGAAATTATCAGCGGATTAAAATTAAAAAAATCCAAACTCGACGAAAACGAACTCGTCGAAGTATAAATTAGTCAATATAATTATTATCTAAACTGTTGTTGGTGTCGCCAAAAAACGGCTAACACCAACAATGGCATAAAAAAATGCCGACTACTACTACAATAATATCCATAGTTTATTTTGATTTAATAAAAGATTTTCAAAACGGAGTTTTGATTCTCCTGCGTTTCCAAACACAATTTGGGCACGATGAATATAATCCATTAATAATTATCTATAATTTTCTTTTTTGCTTTTTGAAATTCATCATTATCGATTATCCCTTTTTCGAGTAACTGAGATAATTTTTCTAATTCTTCACTAATAGATAAATTATTATAATTAATTTTAGTAATTTGATTGATTTCTTTTTCCGCGAATATTTCTATAATATTTTTTAATCTTCCTATTTGTCCTTTCAAATGATTTGATTGTATCGGTCCAAATCCAATAATTGAACCATCCAATAATATTTTGGTCGAATCATTATAATTAGACCATGTTACTTCAATTTTGGCGCAATTAGTATTCACCAAATTCATCATATTCATTTTATTAACTTCTTCTTTTATAATATAATAAGAATTCCCTTCATTAAGAATTCTCCAACCAATTTCTGATATAGCTTTCTTACATATGTTGCGTATTTTATCGACTGGTAAAGTAATTATAAAAATTAAATTTGATTTAGACATAAATTTTAAATTTATTTAGAAGAGATTAATTATTAAAATCCGGTTAATTTTAATATATCCGGTACTTTTCTTATAGTACCATTTTTGATAAATTCCTCACTTATTAATATACAATCTAAGAAGAAATTATTTGCTAATTCAAAATACTTTTCAATATCATTTCCATTTGGTAAATAGGAAATATTTTTGTTTTCATCAAAAAACATTAAACTTCCATGAGATATTGCCGATAATGTATTATACGTCAACGCATGATATTCCCCATAGCCAACATCTATTGCCATATCAGATACTTGGGGCATAGGAATTTTACTAGTTATTTCTTTGAGAATTGTTTTTGTTTCTTCTTGATTTGGAGTATTACCAAAATTAACGATCTTTTTACTCGTTAATTTATTTAATATTCTCTTTAATTCTTGCTGACCTATATTAAAATAAATTTGAGCGTTATTATCACTTAACAAACTCCATCGCATCCAAATAACAGTATGATATATTGATCTCAATAATGTAGCAGAAGGTTCAACAAAACCTCTTTCAACTAACTCTATATATGCATCAAAATATTGAATTACTCTTGCAAATGATATAATTATCACAGTATGTTGGATATTTTTAATATTTCGGATTGAATTTAAATATTCAATACTTTTTTTTGCTTCAATACTCACTAATTTGAATTGCGTAATCTGTTCTTCGATTATTTTATTTGGTTGAAACATAATAATTTTATTTAGTTTCTAATTTTAATAATATTCATTTATGATGATTACTTAATAGATGGTATATAATTTATAATATTATTTAAACTCTAAAGATAATTGATTTAATGCTCTATCTATAATATTTTGATATTCTTCAGGAATTTCTTTCCCTATTTTTTTGAATAATTATTTAATTCTTCTTTTAAATTTTCATTTCTAATTCCTGTTTTCTGTAATTTAATTAGCAACCTTAATATTTCGTTGTAATTATGAATACTCCAGGGTTCTCCAAGATTATCAAAAAAAACTTTGCTTCCACATTTACATTCAAAATAAAATATTGATTCACCACAATATTTACACTTTGTAGGAAATAATTTTACTTTAATGCAATTGTTTGGATTATGAGTCGGTATTGACNNTAATTATTTATCTTTCAAATTTATTTCAAAAAAGAATTTATAAAAAGAATTAGTCGGATCTAATTCTAATGCTTTTACAATATATATTTTAGCTACATCATACATATTAAGAGAATAACAAGTATAAGAATAAGATCCATACAAACCAGCTTGAAAATAATCTTCCATAGGTTTTAATAATAAAGCTTTTTTAAAAGCATCTTTGGCGTTCTCGTATTTTTTATAATTTTTATGTATAATTCCTAACTGATACCAACAATAAGGATCAGAAGAATTTAATTGAATAGCTTTATTTATATAATCTAATGATTTAGAATAATCAATATCCATATAATATTGAGATAAATCTGAATAATATATGCTTTTATCTGACTCATTTAAAGCTAAGTCAATAGCTTTATTAATATAATCTAATTGTAAATTATCAAGTTTTTCTAAATGATAATAAATAGACATTGTTCTGTAATATTCCGAAATATCAGGTTCAAAGAATATTGCTTTTTTTGAATTATTAAATATTTCTTTTTTTCTGGTTTCGCCAGCAAGATTTTGATCTCTAATATAGCACCAAGCTATTCTGTCATATGAATAGGCATCGTAGGGATTCATATCTATTATTTTATTAAATAACTCAATAGCTTTTTTAAAGTCAGATATTTCAACTTTTTCATCTGCTAATGCTTTCATTAATCTTGTCCAAACAATTTTCCATTTTCCATTCTCATTAATAAATGTATAATATTCCCTTTGTTTATATTCCTCACCTTTTAATGATGTAAAATAATCAACTTTAATTCTTCTATATCTGCTTTGATTTGATTCAGCTTCTATTTCGCTCGTTATAATATCTACGCATTGAATATCTGATTCAAAAACATCTTTATAAAAATTTATATATTCATCTTTATTAATATTAGTTTTTGAGATTGAAGCAAGAAAATTATATCTTTCATTAAATTTTCTTTCGTTATATAGGTCCAAATATTTAACAACGATTTCCTTTGGAGTTAATGATTCGTTTGTTGATTGTGCAAACAGAACTATATTCGGTATGATAAGAAATAAGTTAAAAGTAATAATATAAAATAAGTTCATAATAATAAAATATTTTAATTAAAGAATATTATTTATATTTTTCAAATGATGATTTTTGTATTTATCAATTTTTATTTCGCTTTGAATATCAATATCTGTATTTCCTATTGAATATTTTTTTAAAATTTCTTTTGCTTTTTCCCAAGCAAAAATTTCTCGATTAACGATATATAAACTTTTTTCAGTAGAATCGATAATATTCCCGTCAAATTTATTATCCATCGAGTGTCCTAATTCGTGAGCTAAAAAATTTATATATTGATTTGTAAGACCAATATTATTTTTAATTGAACATTCATCTGGAAAATCAACGAACATTATAAAGCCTTTTTCCCATTCATTTGAATCATAATAGAATGGGCCATATTTTTTTTTAATTCCCAAATAATTATTTACATTTCCCTTTTTGCTTTCTTTAATCAAAGGGTCTACAGATAAACGATCTTTAATATGAGGAAATCTTATAATAGGTATGTTGTTTTCTGTGGCAAATTGAACAAGCTTTTCTATGGAATATTTATAAAAATCTTTATTTGTTATAGCATCATCGTTACAAATATTATTTTCGTTGAATTCTAAAAATACATCGTTAAAATCTTTAACATTTTTAAATATTATATTATTAAACAAATTAATAACTATTTTTCTTTTCGGTTTTTTTGGATCTATATCCGATTTATTTACACTATCTCTTAAATCTCTCAATTCAGATATATAAAAATTTTTATAATTTATATCTTTATCAATTTCCTTATAATAACAATCCCATCCTCTAAGTTCTAATAGTATATTAATATATATTTTTACTTTTATTTTATCCATATAAATTATTGAATATTATATTATTAGTTCTTAAACTGCGTTCGGGAACGCAGAGTAATAAAACTCATTTTCAATTTTTGCTAAACATCTTTCTTATTACTTTTTATTCTCTATTTTAATTTGAGAATAAGATATAATAGTTTTTAAAGACTTATAATAGTACTAAGTAGAGCAACGAATTAGAATGATTTACAGTTTATTCGTTATCGAAAATTCACTATTTCGATTAGAAAAATCAAGTAAGATTTTTTTATGATTTCTTTCCCAATTTTGCCAACGGGTCCCCCAACCAGAAACCTTAATTCGAATCCAACACTTTGCCTCTGTATTGAAAGCCCAACATTCCAATCGTATTAGCGAATTAGAGAATTCTGGTCTAACGAAACCGATTTTAAATTGTTAATGAAGAAACGAAAAATATCTTGATTTGTTATATAACATTGCATTTCTAATCCCATTTCTCTAATTTTTTCTAAACTAAATAATCAAATGATTTACAAATTCAATAAAATATTACTATTCTGCATTTTCTGTTTCGGCATTTCTAATGCCCAGGTCAAAATAACATCATATAATCTTTTGAATTATCCTGGTACAGACACAACTACTCGTAATCCATATTTTAGAACTGTTATTAGTTCTATAAATCCAGATATCCTTGTTGTTCAGGAAATAACTTCACAGGCAGGCGTTAATGGTTTTTTAAACGGGGTTATGAATTATAATGGTAACGTTTACAGTACTGGCCTATTTATAGACGGTCCGGATTCAGATAATGGAATTTACTACAAGACAGCTTTATTTATTTTTCTAAGCAATACTCCCATTCATACTGATTTACGGGATATAAATGAATTTAAGTTAGTACACATTTCAACTCACGATACGTTAAGAATTTACTCCGTTCATTTGAAAGCAAGTGAAGGGAGTGCCAATGAGCTTTCCAGAGCGACAGAAGTTGATAGTCTGAGAAAAGTTACGAATGCTTTGCCTTCCAACTCATATTTTATTGTCTGTGGAGATTTTAATATTTATGGCTCAAGTGAATCTGCGTATCAGAAATTGCTACAGGTAACATCCGGTAATGATGGTAATTTCAATGATCCATTAGCTATGACAGGCATTTGGAATAACAGCATATACTCGTTGTACCACACACAGTCATCAAGAGTTCGAGCTTTTGGTGGTGGCTCCACAGGCGGACTTGATGATAGATTCGATATGATGTTATATTCAAACGCTATTAAAAATCCCGGAGGTATCACATATGTTCCTTTTTCTTTAACTCCTTATGGTAATGATGGAAATCATTATAACGATTCGATTAATAAGCCACCTAACGCGGTTGTTTCTCAATTAATTGCAAATGCAATACATTATTCTTCTGATCATATTCCGGTTTATTCATTATTTACTTTTTCACCTTCAATCTCAATAAATAAAATAAGTTCTAATGTACCACCGACATTTAAATTATATCCTTGCTATCCTAATCCGCTGAATCCTTCGACGCGAATTAAATTTGATATCCCAAAAAATACTTTTGTCAAAATCGAAATATTTGATATCCTAGGAACGGGAATAACAACAATCGTAAATCAAAAGATGAATGCTGGCTCTTACAGTGTTGAATGGAATGGGTCCCAATATTCAAGTGGGGTGTATTTCTATCGATTGGAAACGGAAGAATTTACGGATGTAAAACGTATGATGTTAATTAAATAATGTTTACTGTAGATTGGAAAGGGAGTTTAAACGCTCCCTTTTTTTTCGAATAATTAAAAAGCGAAAAATCGGGTATGCCCCTTGCTCCAGATTTAATTCTGGAGTAATCCACGGTTCCAAAAATACTTCATGCACGGTGAACCAGTTTGGGTCAGTCAGGACGAGGACACTGATTTTGTAAAACACGGCAGTCACTGGTTGGAATTTTTGGAGATTTAAAATAGCTTTTAAACGGCGGTACTGTACCCGTTGACCCATCTGCTAAAATTGATATCCTGGTCTCGAATAAATTGTGGAGTGCGGAAGTGGATATTGAGTTGGATGGTATACATTAAGCAGAGAAATCAGAAGAATAAATTTAAAGAGACAACTTTCACGGTTTCTAACTGTTATGTTTAAAAATTAATTATAAGGTATATTTTATTTAACAAAAGTATTTTACTTTTCGTTTATAAACCTAACCGCTTACTTATGGTATATTTTTTATCTCTTAAATTAAAAGCTGGTAAAGTTCCCTCCAATATTCTAATAATATCTTTGTTAATCTCAAGGTTTTCTATTGACCCAGATTTAAAACTAAATTTGTTCCCATCTTTTTTATCTATGTTCACTGAGATAATCTGTTCTGCATCACACACAACTGCAAGATTGGGATTGTGAGTAACAATTATGATTTGTCGTCTTTTTTTTGCTACTCTAATATATTCGACTAGTATTTTATATACGCTTTCGTTATCTAAGTTTTCTTCTGGTTGATCAATTAACAATGGCGAATCATCTTGATCAATTAATAAATAAAATATTAATAATAATGCACCTTTTTCACCTGGGGAAAGCTCGGTCAAGAGCTTATTGCCAAGCATTAATTTATAATCAGGCTCTAAATATTCTAATCCAAAAAGAAAATCATAAAAAGATAATAAATCTTTCTCTTTTATTTGCTTAGTTATTTCATTCTTCTGTGGATCATCCTTGACTCTAGTATCATTTTCTAAATTGTAAATTATATTATTCAAAAAATCGATTATTGTTACAGGATTGTTTATATCTACTTTACTTTTTATTTCTTTTAACTTCTCCGCAGCTAATTCATTTTCTCTAAATGAACCAATAACATTTTTTAATATATAATTTAAAAATTTATCATCAAAATCTTTAAAACTTAAGGATACATCAAATCTAATTTGATATTCCTTGTCAACCGTTTTATGCGTACTAATAAATTTTGCTACCGGTTCATACAATTGAGAATATGCTTTTGTAATTTCATCTTTTTTATTTAAAATATCCTTCACAATATTTATCCTATCATTACGCAATGATTGAATATCCTTTAATAGATTGTTCTCTAAATACAATAATTCATTTTTGTAATATTCTAAAGTCCCATCTTTTATTTTAGAACCTTGAATTGCTTTCTTTTTTTCTTCATACTCTTTCAAGCTTTCTTTGTATTTTTCAAATATTATTGTTGGTGCATCCAACTTTTCTTTTATTTTAGCAATATCTACTTTTAAATTTTCAATTTTATTCGCATAAGAATTATCTTTTTTAAGATCCATTTCTTCGTTATATTTTGCTAATTCTGATTTTAATGAAGTAATTTTATCGGTAATTAGTTTACTCTCGTATTTTAAAGAGATAATATCATCAATATTAATTCCGAAATCTAGTAATACTGTTTTATGTAGATTTTTAACATCGTTAAATTCTTTTTTCAATGAATCAAATGATTTCTTAGCATTTGTTAAATCAGCAATATTAATATTAATTTTTGTACTTTTTTCAATAAATTCTTTTAATTTATCTTCTAACTCTTTTATTTGTTTCTTTTTTTCATCTAAATCGGTAATATATTTAATGAGTTCGGGAGTTTTTTTACTTTTATCTGGTTCTTGAACTTTTGTTGGTTCTTTTAGTGATATTAATTCAATTTCCTTTTTATCTTTTTTATCAGTTACTATTTTTTTATAGTTTTCTGTATTTTTTATTTCAAGATTTATTATTTTCTCATTTAATAATTTTAATTTATATTGAAGATTTATAATATCTTTTTTTATTTGTTCTACAAGATAATCCTCAAGTTCTTTTAAGGAATTTTTGTTTAATCGATCTTGATAAGGTACATGGGAAAAAATTACATCTTTAAGCTCCTTCTGAAATTCATCCTCTTTTTCTTCACTTATGTTGGTGCATAAATTTTCTAAATATTTTTGTGGTATACATTTGACATTTTCCAAGTCTGAAGATTTTGGGTATTCATAAAGGGTTCTATTGGCTGGATCGCCTTTTACCCATTCTAATTCGGCTGTATAATTTTTACCTCTATTTTGAGGAAGTTTGTTAAATTTCTCTCCATTTAAAAAAGAAAATTCTTTGTGATTTTTTGAATTACCAAGTAATCCAATGGAATCTAAAATAGCGCTTTTACCGCTACCTTTATTTCCAATAATAGCTGTCAATTCATAGTTAAAGCTTATATTAATATTTTCAAACCATTTTTCGGATAATTTTGAATCTTTGTTCTTATTAATCTTTATTTCCTTTATAAACTTCGTAGGTGAACTTTTTACTCTTTCAATAATTTCAGGAATATCGCCAATAAAAATCCTAGAATCAGGTTCAAAAGTTATTTGCCTTAATCCATTAAAAGTAGTATCAGCCTTAATCCATAAAATATTATTAGAATTAGAATTATAATTTTTAATATTGTGATTGTCAGATGAGACAACTATAGGTATCTTTCTTCCTATATCTGGAAAGACAATTTTTAGGTAATCATCAATATCTGCTTTTTTCCCAACTTCTAATATATCAATACATTTATTATATTCAATATCATCTTTAATTTTATTTTTCAAATGTTCGATAGAATTAGATTTTTTACCTGCATGAACACTTACTAATCCTCCGTTTTTATGAATAATATCTGTTGCTTCCTTAAAATCAACAAACAAATTCTCGTGACCACCCCGTTCTTTAATCTCTTTTTCAGTGATATGACAACTTACTTCTATGATTTTCCAAATGTGCACAATGTCTGAATCTTCAGGGAATAATCCAATAAAATGCATTAATTCACTACCACCTAATTCTGAACATAGTTCTATACCGGGAAATATTGTTATTTTATCATTTCCTAATTGCCGCAAGCTTTTTATTCTTGCTGTATCAATAAAATGATGGTCAGTTATTGCAACAGCTATAACATTATTTTTTACTAAAGTATCTATTATGCTTTGATCAGTCACGGATTTGTCTTCATATTCAAACGAAGAAGGTGAATGGAAATGTAAATCCCATTTTCCCCAAAGCGACCCTTTTTTATTATTAATCATAATTTTAAAATTTATATTGTATATTAAAATTATTTATATCTTTCAAATAATCAAATATTAAAAATTAATTTAATTAATACGATTATTTAAAAATCCTCTTCCCTTTTTTTATGATGCTATTTGGAATGTTTGCTGATAATNNTAAAAAAATTGTTGAAATTCAAATCTGTTTTTATTTTTCTTTCCTTTTTATATTTTAGATTCTCAATATCATAAAAGTAAAATACATGTTTGACAAATTCCTTTGTACTGTTATTCCAAATATTTAAATCTGATTTTTCGTAATAATTTTCTAGAATTTCTGTAATATTTTCTTTTTCCCATAATTTTAAATGGTCTTTTATTAGTTTTATAAATAGCGCAAAAAGACTTAAAAATATGTAATCTTTTATTTCGTTTATGTATTGGTATTTCTTTAAATATTTTAATGTTTCTTTTATTATTTCTCCTAATAAAAATATTTTATATACATCATTTACTTGAATTTTTGTTATCTTATCGTATTTATTGTCTTCGTCGAAAAGTTCATTCAATTTTCCGTATGCTAGAGCAGGTCCCAAATCTTTATCATTATAATAAAAACTAGCAATTAGCTGAGTTAGTCTTGTAATAAAAGGTCCATTCTTTATGTTTACTTGCTTTAATTCGAGTTTTCTTGCTTTCCATTCACCTTTCCTTGTCTCATAAAACAAATTCTTACTTCGAAAATATCTCTTTAGTGAATTTTGAAAATCGTCGTTTGCTACTAAATTCCATTTCTTTATTGGATTTTGTAAATTACTTCTAATTGATATTTTATGAATTATTTCTTTTCTTTTTATTGCATCATCATCAATTGTGTCAGGATTCATTTTCCCAACTTTTATTATTCTGAGCATAACACGCGCATTAATCGAGGGTTTATCTATATATCTCACGCTATGTAATGTTTGAGAACCATTTACTACTCTGGGATTTAATATCTTTAATTCCTGCCCAGGTAAATCAGGAATGATTTCTTCGCAAATCAAAGTAATCCCGTTATTACTAAAAGCAAACTCTTCTGGAAAATCTTTGAATGTATTTTTAATATTTTCATTAGGTTCTGTATTTCCCAAATCCAATCTTATGTTTCTTGCAAATAACAAATCATATGGATCTTTTTTCATATAATTAATAAAATCTATTACTTTTGCAAATACTAATATTGTTGGTACTTTAGAATCCTCTTTGCTGGGATAAAGTATATTGTTTATTCCTGTTAAATGTAAAGTTTCTGTTCTAGGCATAGCACCTTCTAAATCATCGATCATATATTGTATAATATCTTCAAGATGAATTATGTTAACATTATAGCTTTCAATATTATAACTATTATATTGTAAATCATTTTTTCTAAAGTTAGTTAAAAAGAATAATTCTACTTTCCCATCATCATATAATTCTAAAATATCTTGATATTTATGCCTCAATTCCTTTCTGACATATTTATCGATATAATTTTCTCTTCTACTTTTGTTATTGAATACTTCAGAAAAACTAATTATTTCATCATAGAAACTAGGCGGAGCTAATTTACCGTATTCCTTTGTAAATTTACTATTTAATACAAAATGTTTTACATACTCGTTATTTTGGGTAGTAAAGATTGTATCTATTTTTCCATCTCTTGCACCATCAGTGGTATAAATTTTTGTGATGTTATAAAAATACATGTTTATAAACCAAGATGGAAATGCTTCATAATCTTTAAGGTGTAGTTTTTGTTGAATATCTTTTACCCTATCTAACATTAAATCAAATAAATTTTTTTTATCGAATTGAATCGTTGATTTAATCATTTCTTGTAATTATTGATTTATAAATTTTTTAATACTGATTATTCTGTTTAAGTCTATCTTGTAATCCTAGAAGAAATACACCATTTCTAAAGAGACATTTTTCTTCTTTATTCTCAGGGTTATCAATATAAAATGGATTACTTATGCAGTCTTTAATACCTCTGAAATTTGCTTTACATATAGGAATTTCATCTAAAAAAGGGCAATCTGTTAAATCATTTTCAACAATTTTTTTTATTATTAAACTACTTGATAGTAAAAACATAAAACTATCTTTCATGCTTGTACAATGGTCCTTGCTCCCTTGTATTACCACTTTATCATTAAATTTAATTATTCCAGTTCCAAATTTATAAATTATATTTTTCCAATATAAAATATCTTCAAAATTGTCATTGTCTTTATATAAGTCAATCCCACCTTTTGTTTTTCTTAAATTGGTAATTGAAAAATTAATTATATCTCTTGTAAATTTAAAAATGTCATTTTCTTCCAGGTGTTTAATAATTGGTACGAGAACACATTCACAATGTCCGATTGAAATTTCTAAATCATTATTCATATTATGTTGGATATCAGAAGATTTTAACCAAGAATTAATTAATATAATAAAATCATTACCCTCTGAAAAATTTTTAGTATTTATATCAAACCATCTAAAAAACAATAATATTGTTTTTTCAGGTTTTAAAGTAGAAAGGCAAATTTGCATAAGTTTAAGAAGTCCTCTTGCGGTATTTGAAAATTTATTTAAACTATAAAAATACTCGAAAATAATCCAATATTCAGGTTTTATCGAAAATGGAATATTCGAATTATCTACAAAAATCCTTTCATTTATTTCATTAATTTTAATATCCGATTTTCCTAAAAATAATTGAGTTCCTAAATGTGCCATATGTTCCCTTATTACCTTAACTCCAAGTTCTAAAGTTATTCTCCCATTTGTTAATACAATACATTTATCGTTTTGATTTATCTCGACAATTTTAGAAAGATCAATAAATTTATTATAAATATATTTGCTATATGTATTTAATCTAGTAAGAGTATCTTTTCTAAGTAAAAATCCATCTTTTAATAAATCATTATCTATGTTTTTTATTTCAATCGGTATATTAATTATTTTATTACTTATAGCTGATGATGACCCGATTTTCATATAAGATAAAATAAAATCAGAATATATGGGGGCACCCCATGCGGAAGAAAAATTTTGTAAAAAATGAATATATTCGTGAACTAAAACAGAGAAAACTTTTTTCCCGTCTTCCGTTAGGTTCTCTGAGGGTGATAAAATATTTATATCTGATTCGCTGCAACCTAAGTTAATAAATATTCTTTCCCAATCGTAAAAGCTTTTACTAAAATCTGTAAATGATTTAAAATAATAGTTATCTATTGCATTCATATATAGTTTAATTATTGCTGATGTATTATTAATTATCTATTTTTTTGCCATAAAGCATCAAATACAAATTCTTTATATCTTCTTTGGAAATCAGCGTCTTGAGTGAATTTTTTATAAATTTCGGTCTGAGTGAATAAGTACTGTCCGATTAAATCTTTTATTTTATTATCAGATGTTATTTTTGCGTTTTGTCTGTCTGAATACTTAATTGCATTAATTATTTCTGTGTCAGCTTGCATTTCAGCAGGTAATTGCTCTGTTAGTATTTTGTGTACTTTATCCTTATCCGACCAATCAATATCTCCAAACCTTTGATTAAATGTCTTAATTATATTTTCTAATGTATCGAATTCGGAATCTTTAGCCCCTCCGCCTAATTTAACCGGGATTGGGTCAATAGTTCCTTTATCATCAGCTAATTTAATCTCGTTAGTACCTTCTTTGATCGGGCGGTAACTTTCCATATCAACAGATTCTAAAAGCCCTTCTGTTAAGTTATCATCATTAGGTATCTTGAGTTTAGCAACAAGCAATTTAAGAAACCACCAAAGTTGCTCCCAATATTTATTGTTAAAATCTAAAAGTTTTGCTAGGTAGCTATAAGTTCTTAAAAAAGATTTAACCTTAATTTTGAAATCAATTTTTTTATCAAGATTTAAATCATTATCAAATATATGAACAGATGAATCAATGATGGGGTCTATTATAGTTCTTTCTGCTTTGCTAATATATTTTTTAAAAAAGTCATGTACTTGTTCTTCACTGTACACTTCATATGCATCCAGTGCATCCTGTAAATCATTTAATTTATTAGGATTTGTTTCTTCACTTAGAATGGTAGCAGTATAATAAGGTTCAAAAGCTTCTTTAATATCATCTGTTGAATTGTAGAAATCCAATACAAATGTATCTCTTTTGTAAGGTTTATAGGACCTATTCAACCTGGATAAAGTTTGCACAGCCTGTACATCTCTTAACTTTTTATCTACATACATTGTATGAAGCAATGGCTGATCAAATCCGGTTTGATATTTATTCGCAACAATTAAAAATTTATACTGACTTTTTTTAAAGTTTTTTGGAATATCATTTTTGTATGATTCAAAACTATTCATTGAAACTTCGTCATATTCGATTCCTTTGTAAGTCTTCTTACCGGAGAAGGCAATTATTGCTTTAAATGGAGACTTTATCTCTTTCAGATATTCATTAAAAGCATGTTTGTATTTTATTGCTGCAATTATTCCCTTAGTTACAACCATAGCTTTTGCTTCACCATTTATTAAATATCTTACATCTTTGTGGAAATGGTCCAACATTATTTTAGCTTTTTCTGATATAGCAAACTCGTGGCCTTCTACATAAGCTCTTAATTTTTTCTGTGCCTCTTTTGTGTTGTAATCAGGGTTAGCTTCGGTTGATTTAATTAGCTTGTAAAACGAATTATACGTTGTATAATTTTGTAAAACATCAATTATAAATTCTTCATCAATAGCTTGCTTCATTGAATAGAGATGAAACGCATAATGTTTTACTTTATCTCCAACTGGAACGGGAACTCCAAATGTCTCTAAAGTTTTGTTTTTTGGTGTAGCTGTGAAAGCAAAATAAGAACCATTTTTTATCATTTTTCTGCTATCAATCAGTTCATTTATTTTATCTTCGAGAGTGGGCTCTTCCGGGTCTTCTGATTCCTCATCTTCAGTTTGTTTATTGGAAAGAACTGCATTCATTTTTGCCGCCGTTTCTCCGCTTTGACTACTATGCGCTTCATCAATGATTATTCCGAATTTCAATGAAGGCAACTCTTGCATTTCATCAAGAAGATGTGGGAAGGTTTGTATTGTGGTTATTATTACTTTTTTCTTATTGGCTATTGCTTCCCTAAGTTGATTTGTTTTACTTCCACCTTCACCTGTAATAGCTTCAACAATACCTTTAGTTTGTGAAAATTGTTTTATAGTTTCCCTGAGTTGTTTATCTAATACTATTCTATCTGTTACAACTATTGTAGAATCGAAAATATGATTTTCACCTGTGCTATCATATAAGTTTATTAATTGATGCGCAAGCCACGCAATAGAGTTAGATTTTCCTGAACCGGCAGAATGTTGTACCAAATATCTTTGTCCGATACCTTTTTCCTTAGCGTGCTGTAATATAGCTCTTACAACTGTAAGCTGATGATATCTCGGAAATATCATTTTCCGGGTAACTCTACCAGTATCTTCGTCTTTTTCTTCAAATATTTGAGCGAATTTATCAATAATATTGCTCAAAGAATCTTTACTTAATATCTGTTCCCACAAATAATGTGTTCTTAATCCATCTTTGTTTACAGGATTTCCTGCACCAAATGGTGGTAAAGGGTTTCCGTCATTTAAGCCTTTATTAAATGGAAGAAAATCAGAATTTTTATCTTTCAAATGAGAGCACATAAAAACTGATTCTGTGTCGGCAGCAAAATGTACCATACACCTACCAAAGGAAAATAATTTTTCTTTTGAATCTCTATCATTTTTATATTGTCTTATTCCATTTTGAACGGTTTGTCCCGTCAGTGAATTTTTTAATTCCATCGTAAGAATAGGTATCCCATTGAGAAATATTGTCACATCAAGTCTGTTTTCATTATCTAAGCTATATTTTAATTCTTCTGTTACAGAAAAAATATTGGAAGAATATCTTACTAAATCTCTATTGTTAAATTTTGAGGATGGTTTTCTGTAAAATAAATCTATTGTCTTATCAAGGTGTTTAATTCCTTTTCTGAGTACTTCTATAATGCCAAGCTCGTGAATTTTTTCGTCAAGACGGACAAGAAAAGCACGCTCGCCTTTCTTTTTAATCATGTCAAAAGTATCCGGTTGTGTACTTTCAATAAATTCAAATAGTTGTTTTGTGTTTAAACAAAATTCCCTGTCAAAATCAGATGAAACTGATTCTCGGTAATAATGCTCAACCTTGAGATAATTTACAATTAATTTTTGAAATCCTTTTTCTGATGTATCAGCGAATTGAAAAGTCATTGTATAATTAATTTGTTGTTTTTTAAGTAATATTCATTTTACCAGTTATTACATTGGTAATAAGAGATTCTCGATATTCTTTAAAAGTGTCTATTTCCTTATGAGCTTTTGAAATAGCTAAATCTACTTCACTACACCCATTCATAACTTCAATAATTATTTTAGTCTGTTCTTCAATTGATGGAACAATAACTTTCAGAATAGAGTATTTATCTGCTCCTATGTTTTCAATAGTAGCTTTATCAAATATTCTATTTTTCCATTCTCCAAATAAGGATGACTGCGTATATAAATAAAGAAAATCACTTAAAATCTTTTTTTCGTTTGGAGATGCTTTAATTAAGTAACCAGCAAAACAGGCTATACCCTTATAATTTTTAAATTGATATGTTTTGCCCACTGTAGCTCCACTTCTTGCAAACAAAATATCTCCTTCGCACAATAAATATTCTTTTGCCTTTTCATAAGGTAATGAACGAAATGTTTCGTCATTCAATTTCCCATTAAAGCCAAAATCAGTTATCCTTATGTATCTTGGGTGGTCTTGGTTAGCTTCTTGGGCTTCCTCGTTAGCGCCATATTTTAACTTACTTTTCAGTAAATATTTAAGGTTTAATACCTTCCAATGTTTAGGTATATTTCCTACCCAATCAATTCCGCTATATTCTAAATCCGAGTATTTCCATTGAGAGATATTTTTTGTAATTAATTTTTTCTTTCTCTCCTCTAATAGCTCAATCAAATTTTCTTTGTTTCTAATAAATTTATCTATGGTAGCAGTTTTTTTATCTAAATATTCCACTATAGCGTTTTGAACTTCAAAGGGAGGAATTATGCTATACATTCGCTTAAAATCGGTATATCGTAAAGGAATTTGACCATCTGCAATACCGTAAGAAAATCTTTCAACGTAATTTTTGTAAAATCCTGACCTGAGCATGTAATGATAAAATTTTGGATTGAGTTTAATATTCTTTCTTGGTTTCAAAACAGTACACGCGGGACTAACAATTCCTATATAATTACTTAAACCCGAAGCCCCTTGTCTGAATCGCATACTGTAAACAAGGTCGCCCGGATAAACCAAAAGATATTTTGATTTGTCAGCTGTTGATGAGTCTTTTTTGTCTAGCTCGGTTTGTTTTATTACTCCTCTGCCAATAGTAACAGAAAGTAATTCTTCAGTTTCATGTCCTCTTTCCATGCGCTCTTCAAAAATAGCAATATTAGGCAGTAATTGCCATTCATCAGGCAATTGCTTTACATAATCGTAATCAACTTGTATATATTTCTTGTATGGTTTTAAATGTAACATTAGTCTTTTACTATTTCATTTAGTATCCCTTCGGTTTCTTTTTCAAGTTCGAAGATTTCAGCTGTGATTTCTTCAATGCTGCGTGGTGGAACATAATTATAGAAATACCTCGTGAATGATATTTCATAACCCTTAACGGTTTTATTCTCGTCAATCCAGGCATCAAGTATGTGTTGTAACACTTCTCTTTTAAAATATTCTTGTATATCTTGATCAAGTGGTACGTTTTCAGTGTCTCTTAATTCGCTGTCTGCCATATAGTGTATCGTTCCGTCTTTATCTATTCTATCAATAATTTTTTTCGCATCTTCGTTTCGCCAGCTTATGTTATCTAAAATGTTTTTTGTTGCTTTAGTATCAAGTTCTAATTTTAGTTCCTTCAAGGTTTTATTAAGCAATGGTACAAATTGATTATAGTCATCAAATTGTTTATCGCCAAAATGCTTTGCCAATTTTTCGGCCGCTTGCATTATTTTAAGTTGTTCGTTCCATAATTCCTGAGATAACAATATTTTCTTGTTGGAAGGCGAAAGTTTAATTTCGTTACTGTTTAAATGTTTTTCAATTTTATCCCTGTGTTTTTTAAGTTCACTATACAAAGAATTCCCAAAATGTGAATAAGCCCATTCCATTTCATCTCTAATGGTTTTATTGTAACGAAGTGCTTCAATTGCTTCTTTTGTAAATTTTGAAGAAAGACGCAAAGGTCTTTCAACAGTAATTTTATTGTAGCCGAAATATTCATTAGGATAAATCTTAGAAATATCATTTTCAATAAAATCTATATATAATTGCGTAATTTGATTAATATGATTAGCTGTGAGTCCGCAATTCTTCTGACCTAGATTTTTGCGGAGTTTTTCATATAACTCCAGTGCATTTATTAACTGTACTTTTCCTTTGCGTTTCTCTTCTTTCCTATTAGAGAGTATCCAAATATAAGTTGGGATGCCGGTGTTATAAAAAATATTCTTTGGTAAGGCTATAATACATTCAAGCCAATCATTTTCTATAATGTATTTGCGTATTTCACTTTCACCACCCCCAGCGTCTCCAGTAAATAATGCTGAACCATTATGTACACAAGCAATACGGCTACCTAATTCAGTGTTGTGCTTCATCTTGCTTATCATATTGACCAAAAACAGAAGTTGACCATCTGATATTGTTGGTAATCCAATTTGAAAACGAGAATCTTTTATTTTTTCTTTTCCTTTTTTTCCTCTTTCATCCACGATAGAATCTTCATCTAATTTCCATGTCTTTCCATAAGGTGGATTAGATAGCATGAAATCAAATTGTNNCAAACTTAATATTTTCCGGTTTTTCACCTTTTATTAATATATCGCTTGTACAGATAGCAAAAGTTTCCGGGTTTATTTCCTGCCCATATAAATTAAAACCTTTTTTTCTTCCTGTAATTTCTAAAGCAAAATGTTCAGCCTCGGTCAACATACCACCGCTTCCGCATGCAGGGTCATAAATAAGATATGTACCTCGTTTAATTTTATCTTTAACTGGTTCAAAAATAATATGAGTCATTAATTTAATAATTTCCCGGGGTGTAAAGTGCTCTCCGGCTTCTTCGTTATTATCTTCATTAAACTTTCTTATCAATTCTTCGAATACGTAACCCATGCCTAAGTTTGTCAATGGAGGCAAAGTTTCACCTTTACTGTTTTTTGATTCGTTAGGGCTAAGATTAATTTCTTTGTTGCATAATTTTTCAATGAGCAGGTAAGTGACACCGGCATCTTTCATTGTTTCAAGCTGGTTACGTAATTTAAATTTGCTGATTATCTGTTGAATGTTTGAACTAAATCCATCAAGATATGCTTCCAAGTTGCTGTCAATATTATCCGAATCATCAAGAAGCTTTTCAAAAGTAAATTCAGATATATTCCAAAATGGATAACCAGTTACATCACTTAAAGCAGATTTATCATCTATCTTTTCTTTATCCATAAAACTACTTGCTTCAAGAACTTTTTCTTTTGTAGGAACAAGTAAGGTATCTAACCTTCTTAGTACAGTAAATGGGAGGATTATATCTCTATACTTTCCTCTAACAAAGACATCTCTCAAGACATCATCAGCAATGCCCCATATGAAACTAACTATTTGATTGTGTGTTTTATTATCCATTAAAAGCTAAATTAATTTATTCCGAAAAGAAATTTTATCCATTAGCAATAACAGAAAAAATCATTTTAATATAATACATTATAATAATACGTAAAATGATAAAATATTAAGCCAATAGTTTGTAATAATGTGAATTTATTAGAGTTTTAGATAATAAAATATTTTATTAGATTTACAAAAACCCTTTAAAATGAATTCATTTTTACAGATAGAAGGTCGTCACATTGAGCAATTAAATAATGAACAGTTTGTGAGATTACTTCGAATTTTGCTTTATCTTGAAGCATCAAATATTGGAGTCCCATTTTCAAGTGTTTCAGTTCCTTTAAATATTAATGCATCGGATGATGGTGAAGATGCCAGTATTGAGTGGGAACTATTTGACAAAACTGTTAATATAAGTGATTGGATTAAAAAGAATTATACAGTATTCCAATCGAAAGCATATAATATACAGCCGGTAGATTGCAGTAAAGAATTATTTGAAAAGCCAAAAGCAAATCAAACATCAAAGAAAAAGAAGAAAATATTTAAAAAAGCATTACTGAATGTTTTCAAGAAAAAAGGAAGTTATATACTTTTCGTAAAATCATCATATACACCTAAAGCAATAAACAATAGAATTAAAGCAATAAAGAATGGATTAAAAGAAATAAGAAAGAATATTGACAATATAAATGTGGATATTTACGATGCAAATAAAATCTCAATATGGTCGAATAAATATCCTCAAGCAGCTTTATTTATTTCAAGTTGTAATACAGGGTTTAAATTAAGTCCGAATTTTAAAACCTGGGAGGAATTATCAAATTATGATACTTTTAGTGGGGGTTTTATTACAAATGATAAATTAAACGAACATTTATCTGGAATATTAAAATGCTCAATTGGATTAAAAAATGTTCTTAGGATAATTGGTCTTGCTGGATTGGGTAAGACTAGATTAATCCTTGAAGCTTTTAGACCTTCAAGCGCAAATGATTTAAAGAAAGAATTATTTTCAAATTCGTTTATTTACTATAATTCTTTTGATTCAAAAAGTACTTTAATTGAAAATTTGCATTTTATTATTAGTCTTAAAACGTGTGGTACATTAATAGTAGATAATTGTGACATTGAACTACATTCAAGACTATCTGAAGAAATAAATAGGAAAGATAGTAAATTAAATCTGATAACAATTGATTTCATTGAAGACTCTCCTTATAAACCATCAGATTATAATCAAATAAAAATTGAAAATACAGATTATTTAGATGTTGTTCCGAAAATGCTTGCAAATGCCTTTCCAGAAATATCCGCACAAGATAGAGAAAAAATTAGTATTTTCGTTAATGGTTTTCCAATGTTAGCATACGAACTTGGAAGGCAGATGAAATCAAATAATCCCAATTTAGGAGTTATTACAGCTGAAAATATTGTGAATAAGATAATTTGGGGAAGAGGTAAGATTGATAAGAAGGAAAAAGCAGTGCTTACCTCTTGCTCTATATTTGATAAATTTGGGTTTTATGAAGAATATGAAGATCAAATGAAATTTATTTCGTCAAATAAAATTTTATGCAAGCTTTCTGGAAGTAAAGAAAAATCAGTCGATTTCTTTAAGAAAGTGTGTAAAAAATTTATGGGAAGAGGAATTTTAGAAAAAAGGGGACGTTTTTTAGTAATGAAACCAAAACCATTAGCCGTTACACTAGCAGCCGAATGGTGGAGAGGGATTGATAAAAAAGCATTTGATAGTATATTTGAAAAGCTAAAAGAAAATGGGCTTGATATTTATTTAAGTGATCAGATGAGATACCTTGATTTTCTACCAGAAGCTAAAGAGTTCGTATTGTATTTAAGCTCAGATAAAGGCCCTTTTGGAAAAGCGGAAACACTTAACACTGAAGAGGGTTCAAGGTTTTTCCGCTCATTAGTTGAAGTGAACCCTCAAGCGACGTGTGATACTTTGTACAGACTATATAATAATAAAAGCATAAAATATATTAAAGAAGAGGTTAATAAAGGAAGAAGAGATTTAGTTTGGGCACTACAGAAATTGTGTTGGAGAAAAGAAACATTTGAAAAAGCGGTTAAAGTATTACTGATATTTGCCGTAGGAGAAAATGAGAATTGGGCAAATAATGCTACCGGAATATTCAAGCATTTATTCCAAACTCTGCTCCCTGGAACGGAAGCATCGTTAAGTGTCCGTTTTGAAATTTTAGAATATGGTATGAGCAAATCTGATGATTATAAAAAGATAACAATTAAAGCAATAAGAAGTGCATTAAAAACACACTTTTTTACAAGGGATGTATGGGCAGAAAATCAAGGTATGTCTAAAACATTAAAAGACCACAGACCTACATACCAAGAACGAAATGAATATTGGGAGAAATGCTTGAATTTACTGAAAAATGAATGGTTAAAAGATTCAAGTATGAAATCAGAAATAGAAACAATTATTGCCGAATCAATAAGAGGTCTATCTAGTCAAGCATTCGGAAATGTAATTTTACCCTTTGTTGAAGAAATTTGCCGAATTAAAAAATATGATTGGAACGAAGCAAGAGATAACTTAAAATTGACTTTGAAATATGAAAAACCGGTATTATTAGAATCTGATTTAATAATGATAAATGAACTGATAAATAAATTAACACCAGAAGATATATTCAAACAATATGAAATATATATTAATAATCCAGGTTGGGAAGTTACAGAAGATGAAAACGGAAAATATGTTGATGGATGGAAAATAAATACAGAAAAATATGTTAAAAAATTAACTAAGGAAGAATTGAAATGGAAAGAATTAATAGATGTATTTTATGTTGGAAAACAAATTCAAGGATATTATTTTGGTGAAGAATTAGGTATGGCACTAAAAAGTAAAAATGAATATGATGATTTTATTGAAACGTCGATCGTAAAATTAAAAAGCTTAAAATTTGAGGAAAGAAATATAAGTGTATTTATTGGCTTTTTAAACGGATTGAATGATATCAGTAAAAACAATCAAATTATAAATAGATTTTTAGATTCAGAAGAATTGTTTAAGAATTCTTTTAGTTTGGCAAGCGGTATTGAATTTGAATCACATTTGTTAAAGAGATATCTTGAAACTGTTGAAAAAAAGAAAGAACACATTTTGGATTTGATTGCTTTCAAATACTGTAGAGCATTTGATAAATTCAGTGATGATGAGATTAATGATTTTATTAACAATATATTGAATTTTCAAGGAGATGGGATATATGTAAGTTTTGCACTGCTATATAATATTTTCTGGAGAAATAAATCAAGATTTAACTCTTATAAATCGCTTTTTAGAAAAATACTATTAACTGAAGACATTATTTTTGAGGTTTCTAACAAAGATCATTTGGGATTATTTGAATGGAAAGAAATAGTAGAAAAAATTATTGAAAATGAAATTGATAATGAATTAGCATTACATATTGTAAAACAAATAATTGATTTAATAAGAAAAGACGGATTAAGGTCAGATATTTATACTCAAGATGTATTAGGAATACTATTGAATAGATATTTTTCAATTGTGTGGCCTATAATAGGTGAGGCAATATTAGAAGATAGTTTTGTTTATATTCATTTAGAGCATTTACTAGGGCATAGAATATATTTAGAAAATGAAAGCTTTCCTGATGATATAAAGCAAAAGGAAAGAGAAAGAAATGGAATTTTATTTAAAAGTAATAATGAAATAGTCTTTAGTTGGTGCCTGGAAAATTCTCCGTTAGCTCCTTTAAGATTAGCTAGATATTTACCAATATTTGATGAAAATAAAGATAATAAATGGCATCCATTTACTTTTTCTTTTATTAATGAATTTGGTAAAGATATAAAAGTATTAAGTGCTATTTCTGCAAAAATGAGTACTTACTCATGGACTGGTTCTGTAGTTCCTTTACTTATAGGCGAAAAGGAATTATATAAACAACTTCTAGATCATCCTCTTTCAACTGTTAGAAAATGGGCTTTACAAAACATTGAATATATTGATAAATCTATAAAGAGAGAATCTAATGAAGACCAAGAATTGTATATTTAGTCTTAGGGGGTTTAATAGCCCCCTTCAATTAATTTTTCAAACAACTCCTTCGCATTCACCTCCTCAAAGTGTAAATCTCTTTCAATCCCTAATCCAAATTCACCTCGAAAATTTTCCAACTCTGTCTTCAAAAAGCTTCCAACTTCGGTTACTAAGATGTGACATATACCCCAGCAATAATAAGCTACTGCAAGGACTATTTAAACATCTTTGTACGGACTATCTAATAACAAGGCCTTTTTAAAATAAATAATCGCAGAATCGTGCCAGCAATTCGGCTTCGATTATCCACCCATTTAATGTATATCACACTAAAATATAAAAACATATTCCTTGATTTACTTAATCAATATGATTAATATTGCAAATATGGAGGGTCGGGGAATTCCTTTCTGTTAGTAGAACTAATATTTATAAACCTTAAAAAATACACAAAATGAAAAAGTATTTATTGCTTTTGTCATTTGTTATCTTTTTACCGGTTTTAACATTCTCACAGGATAACAATTCAAACATCTCTTGTGATTCATCCCTTTGGCAACACGTCTATAAAGCATATCGTTTAGAAGTTATTGAAGAATGCAAAACGGTGACTGGCACTATAAATCTGATAAGAAAAGAAAAAGATGGTGATTTGCATATTCAATTGAAATTAGATAAGGGACAAGGATATTTATTAAACAAAAAAAATAAAACCAGACAAAAAGGCTGTTTAGTGTTAGAACCTGTCTGTATTGGCAAAGTCACGCAGCAAAGTGCATTAGGATATTGTGATGATTATGTAAACAAAGTATATATTCCGGAAGTAGGTGAACATGTACGTGTAACTGGTAGCTATGTTTTAGATACTGAAGCTGGTCATGGTTGGAGAGAGATTCACCCGGTAACAAAAATTGAGGTAATTAAATAATAAATAGTATGAAACAAAAACATATTCTCGACATTGAAGTACAAAAAGCTGAAATTGAAGAATTGTATTCTGAAATATATTCAGGAAATAGCATTTTATTTTTGGGTGCAGGTGCTTCCATTTCCAATGATAAAAAATATTTAAGCAAACAAATAATTGATTACTACGAAGCTGAGAAAAAAATAAATTTAGGTACTGATGATATAACCGAATTTGTTGACATACTTAGTAGTTCTGAAACATTTTCACGAGATGAATTTGATTCGTATGTCGATAATTTATTAAGAAAATTAGATATAAATGACGCACATAAAATTATTACCACCCTTAATTGGAGGGAAATAATCACTACTAACTATGATTTATTAATAGAAAGAGCTTATGAAGAGAATAAAAGAGAAGGAAAAACTGAATTAGATTTAAAATTAGTTTTGAAACCAAATAATTATTTCGGTGTTTCACCGGTTAATGAACTAAAGTATATTAAATTATGCGGTTGTTTATCTGATAAGAAACAATATCCACTTGCTTTTTCAACCGAAGACTTTTATGATAGAAAAGAATTTTTTAATATTGTTTTAAAAGATTTAGTTAATACTTCATATAAAGTCAGATTTATAGCAGTTGGCTATTCTTTTAGGGATAATTTTTCTAAAAATATTCTTAAAAAATTAGATGATATAACATGGAGAAAGGGAAGATGGCTATATTGTATTGATCCTTATATCGGAAATGAAGTATTAGATTATTATGCAAGTAATAATATTTGTGTAATAAAAGATAATTGTATTGACTTCTTCAAACGATATAAAAAATGGGAAGAGAACAATTTTGAAAGACTTATAAAAACTAAAAATATTAATTTCACAAATACGATAAATAAAGAAATATCTCTCGATAATAAATTAATTTACAAATTAAATAGTTATTTAATTCAACTTAATAAGGATTGTAATGTTAAATTTATTTCTGATTCAAATTTTTATAAAGGTGAAGAGCCTAATTATTCAATAATATTAAAAGATTATGATGTTATATTAAAGAATAAATTAGATAGCAAAAAGAAATTGATTATAGATAAAATTCATTCAAAAGATTCAGATACCAATTTTATACCAATAATATTTCTTACGGGTTCTTTTGGAACGGGTAAATCAACATTTTCATATCGACTCATTAATGAATTAATAAAAGAACATGAACTAAAAGCATTAGCTTTTGAAATTATAGATAACACAAAAGTTTTTGTGGGTGATTTAAAAAACCTTTTTAATGAATCAAATGCCGAAACTATAATTCTTTTATTTAATACAGTTGAATTAGAAAGTGTTTTCGATTCCTTAAATAATATTAGAGTTCAATTAAGTACCGAACAATTTACTAAATTTTCAGTAATAATTATCGCGCCGGTTAGAGAAAATATTTTAAAGAAATATATAATCTCACACCAATTAAAAAATTATGAAGAAATTAACATTGATGCTCCATTAGAAGACGACGAAATAAATAATTTATTATTAAAACTTAAGAAATGCAGAATTATTAATTTTAGGGACAACAATGAAAAGAAATTATTACTGCAAAAAATTAAACAATCCTATTCGTCTGATTCTTTTGTAACTTTATTAAATTTAGTTACAGATGGTAAACACAGAGGTGATTTAATTGATGCATATAATGAATTAAGTGTGAAGGCAAGAAAAGCATTTCTATATACTGCCTTTCTTCACCAATACAATTTATATATGCCCGCAAGTTTGTTACGAGAAATAATGCAAGAAGATTGGGATTCATTAAGAAGAAACATTATCGAAGTTGAGGGTAAAAACATTTTAATTCAAGAGACATTATCGAATGTTAAAGGTGCTGAACCCGATTTGTATTTTAGGACTAAACATTCTTTAATATCAAAAGAATTAATCAATTTTGAATGTTCATCACGAGATGACCAATTTAAGATAATTTGTGAAATTTTTAAAAATATTAGTTCAGGTGATTTAAATTCTAGATTGTTTATAGATTTTATTAAATATGCAAGAAGAAATGAAGATTTAACCACAGCCCAGATTGATAAACTCTTCGATTTAACTTATGAAGAATTATCTTCAGAACCGTATTATTTATTCTATTATGTCGTAAATAAGCAAAAGAATAAAAACATTAAGGAATTAAAAGAAGCAATTGATATTATTTTTTATGCCGAATCTAAATTTGATTATAAGAACCATAAATTTATTCACAGAAGAGCAACATTAAATTTTGATTTGGCAAAATGCTATTTTGAACATGAAGGGCATAAACTAACTTCACAAGTAATAATGTATTTACGTGAAGCTGAAGAATTATTTGAAATTAAACAATTATTAGATCCTTGTAGTTCTTATAGCTTTATTGATTATTTAAAAATGCAAATTTGGGAACTTGACAATATTATAATGAAAGAGGTGGAAAAGTTAAGGTTAAGAATTAGAATTGAAGAAAATTTTGACTTATCTTCACGATCCGTTATAGACAGAATTGAAGAGATAAATAAATGGAAAGATAAGTATGGCTTGAAATTTATGACTAAATTATCAGAAGATGAATATATCGCACTTATGAAAAAAAATTACTCTGACCCTGAATTAATACCTTATAGCCTAATTTTACTGTATAATTATTATTTTGAAAGGGGAATTACAAATAAATGCGATGCTATTGTAAAAGAACTTGAATATTTTAATTATAATATTGAAGTGGTGAAATTTTTATTTAAGTATTATGGGAGAAATTTACATGTCAAAAATATTCGTACAGAATTTTATAATATTGTTAACAATAATCAACAGTTAGAAAAAAATGATAGTCTTAGATATTATTATTTTATGTTCATCTCGGAATGCTATAATTTTAATTTTACCGTAGCTATGAAGTATTTGAATAATATTAAAATTAAATTTTCTATATTGAATCCTGATTTTCATAGTATTTGGATAGATGAGGATACTCATAAAGCAAGAGTGTTTGAAGGATATTTATTAAAAAATACTAAAGGTTATTATGAAATAAAAGAATCTATTTTACAAAGGAGATTTCCCTTAAAAAGAAGAGGAAATCTAAATTATAATAAATTGTTATTTTCGGAAAAATATAAATTTAATCTTCATTTTTATTTATATGGTGTGGTAGCAGAAATTGTTCAATAATTATTTACATTTAGACCATATTTTCATTGAACTAATTTGGTTTCAGGAAAATCAACTTAAAAATGTTTTTTGAAACTTTTAAAAAATTTTTAAATACTTTAGTTCTATAAATAACATTGGAAGATAATTTGCATGTAAAATCACGAAGATAGAAACGAAATAAAAAATATAATTATTCATTTCATACAATTTAGTGGAATTATTATCTGTCATATCTTTGATTATTAGCATCATTATACCAATCTCATTAGGTTATTATCTAAATAAAAAATTAGAAGAATTTAAAAGTGAGCTTAATATAACCAATACTCAAAAAATGGAATTATTAAAACAAAAAATACCATATTATAATAATTTACTTGATGTATTTTATGAACTAACTAAAAAACTTAAATTTCTCAATATTTTATCGATGACTTATTATTCTGGATCACAAGACAATGATGCCAAAAAAGTAATAGATAAAAATATCGGCTAATACGAGACTTTGAAGAATAAATTTTTTACAATAACAAATAATAATATCTTAATAGATGATAAAATTAAAAAGATAATTAATAACAAAGTTAAAGAGTCGCTGAATAAGATAGTTGATGAAAATAATAATTTTTTATATAGTGAGAATAAAAAATCGGATGAATATTATGTATCATGGTCTAATTTTGAAAAACATAGTTTAACGAAGCTCGAGAACTTAATTAAAGAATTAAATAAAGAGATAAAAAATATCATTTCTGTATAATTACCGTAAATAAATTAGTTACCCTTTTTTAACATCACATTTAAACTCATCTACTTTGCTCTTAATAAATCGAAAACTATATTAATTACTCGAAACATCTACCTCCTAAATTTTCTTTTCAAAGCCATTACACATAATGTTGTCTGTATTGTAATAAAGAAAATTTGAATAAATTCAAATATTCTACCGTAATTAGTATATGTTTCGTATAGCTTTTCTCTTTTTAACGCAACAATCTCGACTGAATGTGTTAATACTGTAATATAATCGTTAAAATATTCACCAACCGAAAAAGATTCTAAATTAAAACTCAAATTATATTTAATAAGCTCCGGTTTTTCATTTTCTTCAACTAATTTACTTGCTTTCAAACCTGTGTATAAATAAGGAATAGAAGAAATAAACAAAAATATGAATAACAAGGAAAACGCCCACCAGAATTTTTCACCATACCCACTTAATATTTTATATAAAGTAGTTAGCGAAAAATATCTATAGAATTTTGGTTGTCCTAATCTCTTCATTTCCATTTCACCAAAATGAAAATCACCTGCATAGCCATAATTTCCGCTATTTTCATAGTTAATCTTTAATTGTCTATAAGTTTGTTCAATTAACGGATATAATATATTTAATTGGTTATTCATAATTTCAATTTCATCATATATAACCTTTCTTTTACCTTTTTGTGCCCATCTTATATCTGAAAACAAAAAAGAAGAAACATTTAAATTTCTTAATTTACATTTGCTTAAATCTAAAGTTCTAAATTCTACAGCTTCTGGATAAAAGAATGTTGAATATAAAAAATTAACAGTACCTTTAAAAAACAGCTCTTCATCTTCAAAACCTAAACCTACAAATCTTGTTTTTCCTATAAACGTTGTATTTACAAATGAAACATCACTTAAAAACCTATTAAAAAAGAAATCAGCTATACCACAAAATTCAGAAGATTCAAAATTGGTTTTACCCCAAAAAATATTAACTTCGAAGGTAACATTATTTTTAAACTTAACTTTGTCGAATATAGCTTTATCTCCAAAAACTGTAGACATGAATCTTACATTTTTCTTAAATTCCGTTTTATGGAATATAGTATCTTGTGTAAATATTATATCAGATAAATCAGAATCGTTTTCAAATACAACATTGGTAAAATCAGCTTTTCTGCAAAATTGGCAAGATGCGAAGTTTACACTTGATTGAAATTCTGAATTAGTAAAAAATGTTTCATCTTGAAATTTTGAAAAAGCAAAATCAACTTTATTTTTAAATTTAATAGAACAAAAATTTGTTCTTTTTTGAAATGATACATTTTGAAATTTTACAATACCACTGAATATAGCCCCAGAAAAGTCAATTTCATCTATAAAAGTATAACCTGAAAAATCGACATCTCCAATTTCGACATTAAAAAAAAATTCTTTTATTTTTATTTTTTCTAATACTTCCTCTTGTGTGAGTGGCATAATATTGAATTTATTTTATTGAATCTAATATTCTTATTTTACATATACTCCAACAAAATTCTTCTCTATTTTAAAAATGATTGTATGGGTTAATTAAAAATAGCAAATATTAGACTCCAGTAGTTTGTACCTTCATGTATCGGTCACTTCTCAAACTTGAGCAAAATCCTGTCCGATTTTCTACTTCAAAAATAGTCTCAAACTTCTTAAAAACCTTAAATATTTATGGCTTTACATGATGACAATTGTATAACGCATTAAACTACTACATTTATTTGGCAATTAGCAAAAACCTACTAAACATTTATTTTTTCTAGAGGGCACAGGTTAGCATTTAATATCTCAGAATTTTCGAACATTAAAAAACAGAGACTATACTAAAATTCAATATAGTCTCATATATATTTCAATTCTTCCAATTTACCATTCTATCCAAAGCAACATTATAAGCGCGGGCTTTGATTTGATAACCATCACCAAACCAAATTGTATTTAATCTTTTATCTCTGTCCTGTTTTGTGACTTTATGGTCGACGAACTCTGTAACACCATTGTACGCCGCCCAGAGAGTTCCTGCAACACTTTTATCCGTATTACCAACACCTTGTTCAAAGAAATATTTTGACCAATCACGATTCTT
>PNBM01000174.1 GCA_003135995.1 Ignavibacteriota bacterium
GAAATAGTGGGGCCTGCCCTGAATGATAAAATCTGGGCACCTGTAAAAAACGATAAATCAATAAAGTATAAAATTATAAGAAATAAATTTAATTTAAAAATATTATTTTTTATTGTCTTAAACGTAATGATTAAAAAAATAAAAATCAACCTAAAAGTTTACTGTTATCGTAATAATAATATAAGTCCAATTTCGTTTTAAGTGTTTAAAACATTTAGTTACGAACTTAATAGCTTTTCGATATACTGCGTTATGTCGTTTTTCAATTTCTCATAATGCTCACCTGTGCCGGGACCTTCAAACCCTGTATATATTTTCGTGACCTTGTGTTTTTTGTCAAGATATATTGTAGTCGGATATCCTTTAAAATCTTTCAGGAAAGGAAGAGTTTCGAGAACACTTTTATTTCCTACTTCACCCGCATAAAGAAAATCATATTTTGCGTTTAACTGCTGAGAGAACCTTTCTATTCTGGGCTTCGCCTGGTTATAATCATTTGATTCGTAACACAGTCCTATTATTTCCAATCCTTTAGGTTTATACGTGTCATATAGCTTAGCAAGAAGTCTTGTTTCGTCCATGCAATTCGGACACCAGGAACCCATAATTTGCAATATCACAGGTTTGTTTTTAAATTTATCATTAGCGAGAGAAACTTTATTTCCCTTCATATCCTGAAAAGAGAAATCAATTTTTTCTACTCCCGGTTTTAATTCCGTTACTTTTTCCGGGTCGGGTAATTTAGCGTTTTCGTTTTTTACTGCTATCCATTTTTCGCGCCACGTCGGCCCGCCAACGAGTATTCCGTTATCAAGTTTTGCGTCAGGAGTAATTGTTGCTTTAAACAAAAGCGAATGCGCTCCGTCGAGACACGATAGCATAAAATCATTTCCGGAAACGGCACCTTCGAGGTACCTGTAATCACCTGAAGATGTAAGAAATGTCCCTGTAACGTGATTCCCGTTTTGTTTGAATTCACCTACTGCTTTATATTCATCTTTTTCGCCTTGCTGAAATGTCGCATCCCATCTGCCGCTGATATCGAGAGCGGGGGGCTTGTTCGCATCAGGAAACCTTCCTGTTCTACCTGAGACCGCATAGAAAGAAATTGGATATTTGCTTTTACTTCCGTAATGCATATACCTGCCTGAAATAGAATCATCTGTAATAACTTTCGCAAAAATTTCATCTTTGAAAACGGGAAGTTTTATGTTTATTGAATCACCGATGAAATTAATTTCGGTAGCATCTATTTTTTCATCAGCGTTTAATATTATCAGCTGCATCTTTCCGTCTGTGGATTTACTAAAATTAAAATTAAACGGAAGCTGTAATGCCGGATTATTTTCATCGATAATTAAAACGCCTCTCCATGTTCCCTGTTTCATTTCGCTTTTCTTTTTAGAACAGGAAGCTAATCCAATTACTCCGATTAATAATATTATTAAAACTATTTTCGATTTCATTTTATTTGTAAATTTATTTGCTCGAATTTAATTAAATATATTAAACAAAACATGTCTATTCAAACCATTTAGATTAAGTTATTGGTTATTGAGTTATTAAGTTATTGGTAAATAAGGCACATTACACTTTAGTAATCGTTGACTATAATTTGGTTATGAGTTGATAATTAATTAAGAAAATTTTCAAAATCATGAATATATTTTCATACCGGCGGTTTTAAGTTTTATTTTTAATTAAATTATATTAATATTTAATTAATAGCACTAATCTAATATCTTAAACAAGGTTTATTTACCCGTTTTTTTATTATTCTCATTCGGGTGTATTTAAAAATAATAATATGGATAAATCTTTAATTGCTCCATGCGGTATTAATTGCGGAATCTGCAGTGCCTATCTTGCACACATCAATAAATTGCCGAGAGCCAAAGGAAAAATAACACATTGCAGCGGCTGCCGGGCAAGGAATAAACAGTGTGCGCTTATAAAGGGTAAATGCACTAAGCTGAGTAAGAATAGAATAAAATTTTGTTATGATTGCAAAAAATTTCCCTGTGCAGGAATAAAAACTCTTAACAAAAGATATGAGACTTATTATTCTGTGAGCAACATTGAAAATCTACTTTTCATTGAAACCTTTGGTATAGATAGTTTTATTAACCAGCAGATATTAGAATACAAGTGCCACAAATGTGACGGAATGATTAGCATGCATAATAAAAAATGTTATAAATGCGACGAAGTAACCGGCTGGAGGAATTAGTTATTAATTATTGGTTATTAGCTATTAGTTATTAGTTATTAGTTATTAGTTATTTTATAATTTACAATGGATATTTGTAACCAGATAGACTTAGCTTTCCCAATCAGGGATTGGGAAAGAGGAAAAATACAGGTTACAACGCCGGAGCGTTGTTACCAGAAGAAGATAGGTTACAAAGCCGGAACGTTGTTACCAGAAGAACCAGAAAAACGCTCTTATTTGTTTTTTGTTTTTTGTTATTTGTTATTTGTTATTTGTTATGTTGCGCGAGTTCAATCAGAATTCCAGCTGTAGATTTCGGATGCAAAAATGCTATTAACATATTATCGGCGCCGATCCTCGGTGTTTCGTTAATCAATTTCACTCCGCCCTCTTTTAATTCTCCGAGAGATTTATTTATGTCATCCACTTCGAAAGAACAATGCTGAATTCCTTCTCCTCTTTTTTCGATGTGTTTTGCAATCGGCGATTCCGGGTCGGTGGGTTCGAGAATTTCAATATCGCAATTATCGAGTTTTATTTTCTGAACTTTCACTTTTTGTTCTTCTACAACCTGTACCGGGCTTGCTTTTACGCCGAATATCTTTTCAAATACGGGTACCGATTCATTAAGCGATTTTACTGCAATTCCAAGATGTTCAAGTTTCATAAATAGGTTAAGTGTTTTATTTGTTTTCTGTTTTTTTTGTTATTTGCTAAAGGTATTGTTCTAGACCTTTTCTCCGAAGATAATCCACGACCTCTTTTACTTTTTGCGATTCGCTTCTTTTGCAAACGAGCAAACCATTATCGGTATCGATTATCAGTAAATCTTCCACGCCTATGACTGCAGATATTCTCTGGTCATTTATAATTAAACAATTTTTCGAATCTAATGTAACTGTCCTGCCCGAAGTAACATTACCGTTGGAGTCCTTTTCTTTAAAGTTATATATTTCATCCCACGAACCTACATCGCTCCAGTCGAAATGGCTCTTTATCGTATAAACATTCTCCGATTTTTCCATTACGCCGTAGTCTATAGATATTCCTTTAATTTGCGAATATACCTGCTCCAGAATTTTCGGAAAATCGTTCGATAAAATATTTTCTTCAAGTTTTTTCAATGCTTTATTAAGGTCTGGAAGAGATTTTTTAATTTCCTGCATCATTGTGTCAGCCCTGAAAATAAACATACCACTGTTCCATAAAAAGTCGCCGCTTTCCATAAATGCTTTCGCCGTTTCAAGATTTGGTTTTTCGGCAAATGTTTTTACTTTATATACTTGCTCGGACGTAAGCTCTATTTCGTTATTTTCTAAAATTACTTTATATAAATCATCCACATCAAACTGAATATACCCGTAACCCGTTTCCGGCTTCGTTGGACTTATTCCGAGAGTAACTATTCCTCCGTTATCACCAACAAACTTCAGGCCGCAATTTACAACTCTTTGAAATTCTTTCACGTCTTTAATAATGTGATCTGATGGAACGACAAGAACGTTTGCTTTCGGGTTAAACTGCTTAATGAACAGGCAGGTCAAACCTATGCAGGGTGCCGTGTTCCTCCCGAAAGGCTCGCATATTATATTATCCTCCGGAATTTTAGGCAGGTGTTTTTTTGTAATGTTTTTGTATGCACCATTTGTAACGACAAATATATTCGTTGGTTTAAACAGACCTTCCAGCCTTTTAAACGTTTGCTGAATCATAGATACGTTGTCGTTTTCTATTTTCAAATATTGTTTCGGAATTTTAGACGTACCTTTTGGCCAGAATCTCTGTCCGATACCTCCTGCCATAATTACCGCATAGTTATTCATAATTAATAATTGTTTTAGTTCTTAATTTCGAATTTCTTTATATTTCTTTTTTATCCGCAAAAATCTTTATCGGGTCATTCAAATACGATATAAAAACGTCTATATCTTTTGTCGGCTTATCCAGATAAATTAATTTAAAGTTATAAATTATATATTTAAATATTTCTTTTATTTCTGCATCGAGCGGGTCCATTCTGTAATTTTGAATGAACTTAATAAAAATATAACTTGCCTCTGTTAGCTGAGACATTTTTCTCATTTCAAGATTGTTCGCAATCTTTGCAATTTCTTTCAGCCTGCTGAAAGTATGCGAAAGAGTACGCAGCGCATCATAAGCCTGGTATTTTCCTTTTATCGTTTCGAGGGATTTGAATATGTTCTCAATTTCCAGTACTTCGTCTTTCATTACAAGGAGTTTGTGTCTCTGGTTTACATCAGTGTATTTTTCTGTCAGGTGCCTTTCTATCTGAACTTTTTCCTTGTTTAATTTTTCCTGTGTTTCTCTTTGTTTGCTTTTTTCCATTAAGCCATTTCTTATTTCTTCGATAGCTTTTATTGTCGTGTTAAGGTCCTGAACTTCATCACCTTTGATAAGACCTTCAATCAGCTTTATTGCATCCCGGAACAAAATTATCAAATCTTCGTCTAAAATCAGCCCGTTTGCATCGTTGATACTCATAAAGGACATTTTCACTGCGTCGTAAATGCTTGTTATTATTTCAAAAGACATTTCGCGTGAATATTCTTCCAGGTAATAACTGTTTTCAATTATCCTTTTAATAATCGTGTTCCGGTCTTCACTGTTTTCTTCCAGCAATAATAATAACAATTCATCCAAATCCGATTTTATTAAAGAATTTTTTTCAGTCAGCTCGGTTTCGTACTTCATATAAACCGTATTAGCGACGCTTTGGTCAACCTCATGTTCGGTTTTGCTATCATCCTTGTTTACAGTTTCTTCAATTTCTACTTTTGATATTTCTTCTTTAATATCTTCGTGAGTTTCAATGGGCGGGCTCGCTGTGACCGTTTCCTCTTCTTTTATTATTAAGGGTTCTTGCTCATTAATTATTTCTTCGCTTTTGATTTCGGTGTCCGCCTCTTCGTTTTCCTGTAATATCCCGGGTTCGGAAAATGTTTTCTCCTCCTGCGTCAACTCATTATCTATTTCCTCTGTCGATACAGGGATTTCTTCTTTCTGTCCGATATCTACACTTTCAATAAATTCGTTTTCTTCTTCATCTTTTAGTTCTGCGTTATCTTTAAAATCCGGACCGGATATTTTTTGAGATTCTTTCCCTGTCGGCAGGCTGAATACCTCTTCTTCTATTTCTGTTCTTGATATTTCCTCTTCTTTATCCGGAAGAACAAATGCCTTTTCTTCCTTTTTTTCTCCTTTCTGAACAAGCTCGAGGTAGTTTCTTCCCGAAACCGTTTCATATTTATTGCCCGTATCTGTTTCGTTAAATTCCTCTGTTACAAGCTCTTCGTCGAGTTCTTCGACTTTGAATTTTCTCTCAATTAATATTTTACCTTTTAACGGAATATCTTTTTCTGTGATTTCTTTACCTGTACTTATTTTAATATCTTCCTGGATTTGGTTTTCCGGAGAATCGATTTTAAAATAATTTATTAATTCGTCCTCTATAGATTCTCTGTCTGTAGATAAATTATCCAGAAGATTATCAAATTTTATTTCTCCGGAATCAGCTTTTTTATAGATGAATAAAAGATAATTCCCGAAATTTTTCAGATTCTTTATACGGGAAATAAGATATATATCTTTTAACAGGTTATCAGAATTTTTTAGAATTCCCAGTATATACAAAGCCTTCGAAAGTTCTTTTGAGCCTTGATAAATATTAAAATCGTTCTCGACTTTCGAAATTACAAATTTAAAATATTCTTTGCTTTGCAATTATATTTTTCTTTCTTTAAAATATTAATAAAATTGACACTAAATACTGTAATATTAAATTAAAAGTAACTATTGTAAGCGTGAATTTGTATTTAAATTTTTATACATTGATTTTTTTTTAATAAAAAAATTAAGTTCCTTGAAATATTGGAACGGCATTTGTATTTTAAACAACGTAAAAAAAGTTGAAAAAATTTTAAATTCAAACTTGACTATAAAAAAAAGTTTTATTAATATTATATAGTTAGTTTTTAAGAAATTTTTCTGTTAACATGTTGTTAATAACTTTTTCCGGCTGGTTCTTTAATGTTGTTTCTTGTTTTAAGAAATTGTAATTATTAACAATGATTGTTAACAACTTATCAGCATCTCTACAATCCCTATATAAATATGATGGTTACGGAGGGGATAACCTGTTATAAAATAGTGTTTGAGGATTGTTTTTTTACCATAAAATTTTATATCCACTTAAAGTGATTTTTTAAATAAGTTTGATTTGTTAATAATCTTATAATTCTTTTAGCGTGACAGATTCTTTTATTAATTCATTAAAAGTCGAAGACAGACCCGATACAAAAGCCAAAGAGATTCGTGAAGAAGATAATAAAGCAAAAGAGATTTGGGAAAGTTTTTTAAAATTATTATCACAATCTTTAAAAGAAAGCGAAATTCGCACATGGTTTTCTGTGTTAACTCCTAAGAGTTATATTAACAATGTTCTTACAATCACGGTCCCGGGAAAAGATTATTACGGGATGATTGAGAAAAGATATAACAAGCAAATTGTAAGTATAATAGATAGCGGATTACTCGGTGAAAACGGAAAATTAAATTATGAAATAGCACAGCAAAGTTTATTCGACCAGGATGAAAATCTTCCCTCTTCAAATAAAAGCGAAAATAATAAATCCAATATAACAAGCATCTCGAATCCTTATTCTCCAAAAACAAAAGTTTATGATTCATATTACAGGAACATTTCCATAAAAGATTCCGAAGAAAATGAATTCAACTCGAACCTGATGCCGCGATATACTTTCGAAAATCTTGTAAAGGGAGAAAGCAACGACTTTGCACTTAACACAGCTTACGCTATCACGAATAATTTAGGTAAGATATATAATCCATATTTTCTTTTCGGCGGAGTCGGACTCGGAAAAACACATATCATACAGGCAATCGGAAATGAAATTCAGAAAAAGTTTCCCGATAAAAGAGTTTATTATACCTCGGCGCCAGATTTTACGACTCAATTTACTACCAGCATAGCAAGAGACGGAACGAAGAAACTTGATTCATTTTACAAATCCCTGGACGTCTTAATTCTCGATGACATACAAAACCTCGAAGGGAAACCCGGAACTCAGGATTTCATTTACCAGATTTTTAACACGCTGTATAATAATAAAAAACATCTTATATTTTCGAGCGATAAACCTATCAGCCAGGTAAAAAATATCGAAGAAAGATTAATATCGAGATTCCAGTGGGGCATAACTGCAGATATACAGCTTCCGAGCTGGGAAATGAGAGTCGCTATTATTCAGAAGAAACTTGATGAATGCAAAATAGAACTTTCAGAAGATATAATCCATTATGTAGCGTCAAACGTAAAGGACAGCATCAGAACTATTGAGGGTTGCATCGCGAGTATGATATCAGAAAGTCTTTTCAGATATAAAAGTGACATAACGCTTGAAATTGCAGAAAATGTAATCAACAGGGTTGTCGGTACCGTAAAGAAAGCTAAAAACATTTCGATTGAAAATATTATATATACCGTTTCCGAATTTTTTAATTTATCCGAAAACCAGATTCTCTCGCGCAAAAGAACAAAAGAAATTGCATACGCCCGTCAGATAGCTATGTACCTTGCAAAAGAATTAACTTCGTTCACTCTTGAATCCATCGGTTTGAACTTTGGCGGCAAAGACCACTCAACCGTACTTTATGCCTGTAGCAGCATCAAAGAATCTTTGAAAAAAGATAAAAATCTCGTTCATATTATTCACGACATAAAGGAACAGATAAATAATCTGTGAAAATAATAATTTAATTTATTTAACTAAAATCACTATATCCTCTTAGTCTCTTTATGGGTGTGTTTTTATTTTTTATTCGGAACATCAGCTTATTGCAGTTTTCGCATAAAACAGGTTCGTTGTAATTTTCCTGTTTAATAATTATTTTTTCCTGTTTACAAATATTACATTTGTAAGTTAAGAACGAAAGTTTCATTTTTTAATTTTACTGTTAATTTATATTTTAAGATTTTATTTCAATCTCTTAAATCTTTACAACTACAAAAATAGCAATTAAGTTGTGTATAATTTATTAAATTTTAATCAAATTTTATAAAAGTTTTATAAAAATTGTTCGTAACTTCCTTATAACTTCTTAATAATTACAATTTATTAACATTTATTTTCATAATTTAATGAAATAAATTTATTTATTCTTAATAAGGTTGTTTTTGTTCTTTCTTTTACTAACAACTTACTAATACTAATTTTATCTGTTTTCTTTATTTACTTTAAAATAACAAAACAATTCCATATTTTTTAACAATACTAACAACACTACTATATCTACTTAATTTATATAATATAATATATAAGAGAGAAAATGCTTGAAAAACTTTTTATAAAAAATTACCTGATAATAAAAGAAGTTGAATTAAACTTCTCAAAAGGATTAAATATACTTACGGGTGAAACCGGTGCGGGGAAAACTATTATTCTCGATGCATTGTCTTTGATTCTTGGTGAAAGAGCTGATTATTCCATTATAAGAAAAGAAAATGAAAAACTTATAATCGAAGGGCAGTTTGAATTTAAAGGTAATAAAAAAGTTTATTCGTTTTTAAAAGAGAAAGATTTGCTGAATTTTCAGAATATAAACGAACTTACCGTCATAATCAGAAGAGAGCTGAATAAAAAAGGATTCAGCAGGAATTTTATAAACGATACGCCTGTAAATATATCCGACCTTAAGAGTTTTGGGGATTTGATAATAGATATTCATTCTCAAAACGAGCATCAGTCATTACTCCGGAAAGAAACTCACAAGGAAATTCTGGATAATTACATTAATAACGAAAAGATTTTCACTGAATACGGAAAAGTTTTTGAAGATTATAAAGAACTGGCGAAAGAATATGAGAATTTATTAACTAAAAAGGATTCTTTACTCGAGAAAAAAGGATATATAGAGTTTCAGCTTAAAGAAATGAACGATGTGAACCCGCTGGAAAATGAAGATTCGCTTCTGGAAAATGAATTAAGCAAACTTGAAAACGCCGAGGAAATATCCGTCTCTTTAACAAACTGTTTGTTGAGATTGTATGAAGGAGATAAAAATGTTATTGCGGAAATTTCAAATTCAATCAAGGAGCTAAAGAAAATAGTAAAGTATGATAATGATCTGATGAAGACAATTGATGAGCTTGAGTCGTCTTATTTGCAGTTAAAAGACGCATCAGAAACTCTTTCGGGTTACAATAATTCTTTAAATTTTGATGCGCTTAGAATCGAACAAATTAGGGACAGGCTCGGAGCATTAAATTTCCTGAAAAAGAAATATAAATTAAAAGTTAACGAATTAATTGAAAAAGCAAAAGAATTGACGGAGCAGCTGAATTTAACGGAAAACTATGATTTTAAAATAGAGGAGCTTTATAAAAAAATTCAAATCAACAAAGAAGAAGTTTACAAAAAAGCTTTTGAGGTTTCAAACGTTCGTAAAAAAGGAATTAAAGAACTTCAAAAAAATGTAAATTCATTTTTAAAAGAAGTCGGACTTGAATCTGCGGAATTTAAAGTTAATATTTTTACATTAGAAAAAGATTCTGAAGATTTATTCACGATTAAAAAAGATAAAAAGAATATTTATTTATCACGTGATGGATTCGATGATATAGAATTCCTGATAATTACAAACAAAGGTGATGATTTTTCGCCGCTGAGGAAAAGTGCATCCGGAGGAGAAATTTCCAGAATTATGCTTTCCATTAAAGCTTCATTATCCGGAAAAGACAATGTTCCGATACTTGTTTTTGACGAAATCGATGCGGGAATAAGCGGACGAATTGCGGGGAAAGTAGGAAAACTTTTAAAACAGCTTTCCACTGCACACCAGATAATTTCAATAACACACCTTCCGCAGATTGCAGCATTGAGCGAAAATCATTTATACGTCAGTAAAAAAGAAAACAAAAACGAAACTACAACAGAAATCAAACAATTAAACAACGAAGAAAAAATAAACGAAATCGCAAAACTCCTCAGCGGTGAAAAAGTAACCAATGCATCTCTGCAAAGCGCAAAAGAGCTGATTCAGGCAAAATAAAATAATTATTTTCAGGTTAATTTTGTTTGATTATATATGTCAGAATTTTCAATATTATTTTCAAAAATGCACAAAATTATTTTAGGCGTAGTTATATCTTTATTTTTTTCTCAATTGCTTTATACACACGAAAAACAACGGAGTTCGAAATTTATAATTGAAATCAAACTCGACAAAGAAGAATATTTACAGGGAGAGGATGTTTATATAACTTTTGTAATTAAAAATAATGGCAGCAAAAGGGATTCTGTAAATAATTATGAAATACAATATTTATGTAATCTTTTGGAGATAAGAGACGAAAATAATAAGCTGCCGGAAAAAACAGAATACAAAGATTTAGGAAAAGATGTTATTTATACAACTCTTGACCACGGAGAAACCCTGACTCTGAGTGCAAACATAAACGAATACAGAGGATTCAAAGGCTCACAAAATTTCAGATATTTTCCTGCGGGTACATATACGATTGTGAGCATATTTGCCGACTTAAATAATGAGCCGATACCGGCAAATACGGTTACGTTTAAAGTGACAACTCCCGAAGGAGATGAGTTGAAAGCTTTAAATGACTTTCAATATTTTGACGATTTTTATAACAAAAATCCAAAACCAACTGAGGCTGAATTAAAAAAATTGATTGATAAAAGTATAGAGTTTATATATAAATATCCAAAATCGATATATACCACAAGGGTGTTGTTCTTTTTCCGGTATGAAAGGGAAAGACTAAAATATAAATATGATCAGTCGATGCTCGAAGATATAAAATATTTTACCGATAATAATTTAAAGGATAAAAACATTTTAAGTTTATTAAGAACAGCAAACAGGCTCGAACTCAAGCTGTACGGAAAAGACGATGCAAAAATTTATTTAAACAATATTAAATTTAAAATTGACGATACAAAGACGGTTGACGGAATAAATGATTTAATAAAAAGCGATGAATGATTTTTTCCGTTCCCAAAGAGGACTTTGGGAACGAGGGGAAATTTAATAATTTACTCTATACAGATACCATTTATATCCCCAGGATTTTATTTCGTTGGGGCTTTTAAGAAGTGTTAAATTTGAATTTTTAAAATCGATAGAATTATCAACAATAAATTTATAATTTATATCCCACAGCAAGAGAAGTTCAATTCCGTCAGATTTTATATAACTCATTAAATTTTTATCTGTTATAGCAAGGTAAGCGGATTTATTTACAACTCCATCGAGGTTGGTTACTTCAAGCTTGTTTGCAAAATATCCGAGTGCTCCAGTTTGCAAGGCTCCTAATCTTGTACCTTCCTTTAAATTATTATTTGCCCAAATAGCGATGTCCATATATCCGTCCCGGGTAACTTCCTTCTCAAAAAACAAACGATAAAAACCCGGACGAGTTACATTAACAAAGAGCATTAATATTATAAGCGACTGAACTAAAGTTCTTTTCAGATTTTCTTGTTCGATAGAAGAAAAAACAGTATCGAGAATAAGTGCTAAAAGTAATAGTAAAGGCAGGATTAAAGGAAAAAAATATCTTGCGAAATGCCAGTAAGCCGGAATATAAAATGTGTAGGCGCCGAATAATAAGACCATATACACTAATAATGATACAGAAGGAAGAGAAAAAGAAGAAAAAAAACGTTGTCTGATTTTACGTTTATTGAGAAAAATTATTAAGAAAAACAATATTATTAAAAATAATACAAGAAAATAATTGGTAAATATAGAAATAATTGATTTTTGAAATAAAATAAAAATTCTGTTGAATACGTTATAATCCGAGAAATATTGATACGCCTGAAGTCTTACGGATTTTCCACTAACAGGATAAATATCCCCGGTCTTTGCATACAAATAAATATGCCAGGGTAAAATTATTAATAATAAACCGGAAAGCGAAACGAAGATTTTATTTAATATGAAAATGGTTTTTTGCTTTTCCTTAAAAAGTTTAGTTATAAGGAAAATTAATGCGGCAATAATTAAAAAGACATTATCTATCCTTGCGAGATATGAAAATCCGAGTATAATTCCAACAAAAACATATTTAAAATTTTTTATTTGCGATAAAATAACATTGTTAAATTTAGCAATAAAATAAAAAACGAGGCATAAGAAAAAAAACGAAAGGGGAGTTTCGAGTCCATTCAGGGGTGTTCGAATGCACGCGGGTGTAATTACATATAAAAAGGTAACAACGACAGGAACAATATCATTTTTACAGAAAAGTTTTATAAGTTTAAAAATAACATATATGGAAAATAAATCCATAAGAGCCAAAATTATCAGGGCAATATATATAGGAGAAATAATATTATCTTTAATTATTAAATATACTGGCACCATAACCAGTACATATAATGGCTGAAACCCGCTGACCTGTTCTTTTCCGTATTGCAAACCTTTTCCATCTGCAATATTTTTTGCGATGGTGAGCGAAAGGTATGTGTCATCAACGAGTGTTAATGTGTCGATTTTTTCAATTGGGTAGGTAAGAATGACGATATCGAAAGAAATTTTTATTAGCAATAAAATCGCAATACTAAATTTATTTTTCATATATCTGTGTTGTAAGCGTCAATTAGGTTATTACGAAATACATGAATAAGTAAAATACGAAATTCTAAATCCAAAACAATTTCTAAATTATAATATTAAATAATATAGAATTTAATGCAAGTTCAACTCCTCCGGAGTTTGTTTCTTATTTTCCGAAATTATTGCAAATCACAAATAATTTAAAATGTTTATTATAAATTGAACATAAAAATTTATATAACTTTTCTGTTTTTAATTTAACATTTAACATTTAACATTGATAGCTTTATTTAGGAGACGGCATACCCATTGCAGCCCATTCTTCCTTTGACGGACCATAGGAGCCGGGTACTTTTAATCCCGCCTGCCGCATTAATACGGTCNNCGCATACGGTCATTTGTGCCCTGTGGTGAATCTGGTGCGTAACGAGCACGCCAAGAGAAAAGCTATTTTTCCAGATTTGACCGTACATATTATTTTCTTCGTCAAGTTTTTCATCTTTCCAGTTTTTTTCGACGAACTCATAAAGCGAATCGGAGGCTTTTTTATAAGCAGAAATTATTTCTTTTGCGGAATCCGGAGCATCGGAATTTTCTTCTGGACAGTCTATTTTCATACCGGTTTTGCTGCAGATTTCTCCGACGCTGGTGGTAATATGCCAAGCGAGAAAACCAAGTGTTCTGCCTTCAGCATAAACCTTTTGAGATAAAGATTCATCGGTGAGGTTGTTAAATATTTTTTGCGTTATGGCGCTTTCTGCCTTCCAGTCTGTAAGGAAATCCTGAATTTTATGATACATATTAATTAGTTATTTTTATAATAATAAGAAACAAAAACATCAGTAAATAGTTTAATAAAAAATCAAGTAAATATAAATATAAAATTATCAGAATGAAATTCTCAAAAATTTTTTCAATTTTAATCCTTCCGGCAATATTATTTATTGGATGCGCTCATACAAACGAGCTCGCGAAATATAATTTAATGAACAAAAATATTTTATTTAAACAATGGGTTAACCCGGCATTAACGCATGTTGAAGTAGATATCAATTCAAGTTATGAGAGCAGTAATCCGTTTGTAGTGATTTTAAGCAATATCGGCAGTAGTTATTCCGAAAGTTTGGTAAGAGAAAAAATTCAAAATAATATAAATGCCGACAGCATTGTAAAATCAATTTCCGATGGATTAAAAGAAGGTTTGAATACTTATTACAGGATAAATGCGGTTAATTCACTCGACGACAATCCGGATTATATTTTAGAAACAAAACTAAACAAATTCAAACTCAGTTCAAACAGTCAGGGAATTTTTGTCAGAATTGATTGTTCGGCGTTAATTACGGACAGAAATTCTGCAAAGACAGTCTGGGAAAATCAGGAATCGGTTTCTATTCCTTTGTATGATGTTATACTATCCTACGGAGAGACAACACAGGTGCGAACCACCGCAAGTGTGATAAACGCAGTTCGCCTTATGAATATGAACGATGAAGAATTCAGATTAGCAATCGATTATGCGGTTGAGGAAGCAGGAAAAAAACAAAGCGACCAACTTCGGGAAGATATTGCAAATAAATCTAACTAACTATTAGTAAATATATTTGACGCAGTGTTCAATTGATCGCCTTATTTATATATTGATTAAGTTTATGAATATCTATCGGCTTTTCTAAAAAATCGTAAGATAAAAATTTGTTATTATTATCATCTTCACAATGCGCCGAAATTAATATAAGCGGAATATCATACTTAAATCCTTTTAAAACATAAGCGAGTTCTATTCCACTTAATCCGGGCATCCTAATATCGGAAATAACCAGGTCCGGAACGATATTTCTGATAATATCCAATCCTGATATGGCATTTTTAGCAGATAACACAGTAAACCCGGCTTCATTCAAATAAGAAGACAGCGTCTCCAAAAAAGAAACATCATCATCTATAATCAGGATTTTTTTCATGTTAGTGAATTAAATTAAACTATAAAACCAGCCAATAAAAACAAAACGAGTACCGAGAGAACAATAATAAAACTAAGTTCGTGTCTTCCGAATGACGCTTTTTCCGTGACAGTGTGATTAAACATAATTTGAATAATTTTTTTTGATTTTGAAAAATTTTGTTGTCTGAAAAAATGCATTTTCGTGCTCATTACCTAATAAGATAAATTCTCTTAAAAACGAGATTCTGAAAAATTCAGAAGTATCAACAAGCTTAATTATTTATATAAGCAATATATATATACTCAATTATAATGCCAGAGAAAAAGTCGTTATTAGCGGCAATAAAACGGGTTAAAAACAGAAATGAAAATTATAATGAGAAAAAAAGTATCAAAATAATACAAAAACTATAATTATCCCCTCATATAAATTAAAATTGCAGAAATATCCGAAGGACGAACGCCTGCGATTCTTGTTGCCTGACCGATTGATGAAGGTTTGATTTTTTGAAGTTTATCGAGTGCTTCGCTCGACAGCGATTTTATTTTTTCGTATTTAAAATCTTCGGGAATCCTGATGCTTTCGTTTTTATTGAAATGTTCAATCTGTTCGCTTTGCCTTTTAATGTATCCGTCATATTTTATTTCAATTTCAACCTGGTTCAGCGCTTCGCTGTTACCGATTAATTTTTGTATAAGAACATTATCTCTGAAAACATCAAGACCGAATAATTCTTTGCAGTTAACTTCATTCCGTTTTATTATACTTGATACAAATTCATTCTGAGAAACCGGGCTCGAGTTCTTTTGAACAAGGAATCCGTTAATGTGTTTGGGGCTAACGGTAATCGAATTAAGGCATTTAACGGCATCATTTACGAGATTTGTTTTATCGTCCAGCAGGTCGATATATTTTTTATCGATTAACCCGTATTCATATCCTTTCTTCATCAGCCGTATATCTGCATTATCCTGGCGGAGAACGAGCCTGTATTCAGCGGAGGACGTGAACATCCGGTATGGTTCAACAGGACATTTGTTTATGAGATCATCTATGAGAACACCTATATATGCATCACTTCGCTTTAAAATCAGCGGTTCTCTGTCCTGTAATTTAANNATTATTCCCTGCCCGGCAGCTTCTTCGTATCCGGAAGTTCCGTTTATTTGCCCGGCATTATAAAGACCGGAAACAAATTTCGTTTCAAGCGTTAAATTAATCTGATGTGTAGGAAAGAAATCATATTCCACGGCATAACCCTGACGCAGCATTTCGACATTTTCAAGCCCGGGAACAGTTCTTGCTGCTTTTATCTGAACTTCGACCGGCAAACTTGTCGAAAATCCATTCATATAAATCGTATTACCCTCGAGTGTTTCCGGTTCGAGAAAAATCTGATGACGCGGTTTATCGCTGAAGCGGGAAATTTTATCCTCAATGGAAGGACAGTATCTTGGTCCGACGCCTTTAATTCTACCGGCGAACATAGGCGAATCTTCAAAACCCGTTCTTAAAACATCATGTGTATTTTGATTTGTATGTGTCAGGTAACAATTAACCTGTTTTTGATTCGGAAAATTTTTTGAATCAATTAACGTTCTGAAAGAAAAAGGAGAGGGAACCTTATCGCCGGGTTGAATTTCGGTTTTGGAAAAATCAATTGTATACATATTCAATCGCGGAGGTGTACCGGTTTTCAATCGTCCGGTTTCAAAACCAAGTTTCAGCAAGCACTCCGAAAGACCGGTTGCGGATTTTTCTCCGTATCTTCCGCCGGCATTTTGAGTTTTTCCTGTATGCATAATTGCGTTCAGGAATGTTCCGGTTGTAATTATAACAGCTTTACATTTTATTTCAATTCCGTTTTCAGTTTTGACACCTCTGATTTTGTAATTATAACCATTCTTACTATCTTCGACGATTAATTCTTTTACCATATCCTGAATTAAATCAATATTCTCAATAGATTCAATTAATTTCGCCGCCTCTAAAGAATAATATTCCTTATCTGATTGGCATCTTGGTGACCAGACCGCGGGACCTTTCGATTTATTGAGCATTTTAAACTGGATTCCCGTTGTATCGGCAAGCTCCCCCATAACGCCACCGAGAGCATCAATTTCCCTGACGAGATGACCTTTTGCAGTTCCACCGATTGCCGGGTTGCAACTCATTCTGCCAATGGCATTTGAATCAAGCGTGATTAAACCTACAGAACAATCCATTTTTGAGGCTGAAATGGATGCTTCTATACCTGCATGACCCGCACCAATTACAATTATGTCGTATGATTTTTTCAATGTATACTAATATAACAAAATAAATAATAATGTAGTTTTTTACAAGGAACAAAACAAATAGTGAAGTGTGAAATAGCGAAATAGTGAAGTACGAAATAGTGAAGTGTAAAAAGGCGATTTAGAGAAAAATAGGCTCGTGAATGCTTTAAGGTAATGGTTTTAAGCTTTTAGCTTTTAATTTCACTATTTCTCCATTTAAGCCTCTCACTATTTGTTTTGTTTCACGTGAAACAAAANNCACGTGAAACAAAACAAATAACGGAATTGAGAAATAGCGAAAAAGCGAAGTGCGAAAAAGCGAAGTGGGAAATAGTGAAGTGGGAAATAGTGAAGTCCTAATTTGCGAAGAAAGAGCTCGTGAATGCTTTAATTTAATGGTTTTATGCTCTTAATTTAGCTATTTCGGCATTTCACCATCTCACTATATAGATTGTTTCACGTGAATCAAATCAAATAGCGGAATAAAGAAATAGCGAATTAGATAGGTGTGATATAGTGAAGTGTGATACAGCGAAGTTCGTATTTGCAAAGAAAGAGCTCATGAATACGTTAATTTAATGGTTTTAAATTTTTAGCTCTTAATTTCACTATTTTTCTATTTCACACTTCACCATTTCACTATGTCGCTATCTCGCCATCTCACTATTTATTATATCCAACTTGTTCTATCCAAACTTCTGTATTGTATAGCTTCGCTTATGTGAGAGGTTGAAATTTTTTCTTCACCTGACAGGTCTGCGATCGTTCTGCTTACTTTCAAAATTCTATCATATGCCCTTGCAGATAATCCCCATTTTGTTATAGCTGTTTTAAGAAGGTTTTCACATTCTGCATTTATCTTACAAAATTCTTTAATTTCCTTTGATTGCATATTTGAATTAGAAAACAATCCCGGCATTTGTTTAAATCTATTTAACTGTATTTCTCTTGCATTGATTACGCGTTCTCTGATTACTTCAGATTTTTCTGATTCGATTTTGCTTGATAGTTCATTAAAGTTAACAGGATTTACGTGAATATGAATATCTATTCTATCGAGAATAGGACCCGAAATCTTTGAAAGGAATTTTTGTACCTCGTAATCGGTATACATGCCTGTTTCTTTTGCTGTACCTGCGGGTGAAGGATTCATAGCGGCAACAAGCATAAATGAACATGGATACTGAACGGTCAGTTTTGAACGCGAGATAGTAACAACCCTGTCTTCAAGCGGTTGTCTCAGAACCTCAAGAACATTTTTTTTAAATTCAGTCATTTCATCAAGAAAAAGTACCCCATTATGCGCAAAGGATATTTCTCCCGGTTTAGCATTCGGTCCCCCGCCCACAATTGCGATATCGCTTGCTGTATGATGAGGTGAGCGGTAAGGCCTGGTTGTTATAACGGATGTATCGTTTGACAAAATTCCGGCAATGGAATGAATTTTAGTAGTTTCAAGCGCTTCTTCCAGAGTAAGCGGTGGGAGTATTGATGGCAATCTTTTTGCAAGCATGGTTTTTCCGGAGCCCGGNNATCGGCAGCCACTTCCATTGCCCTTTTAACTTCAGACTGACCTTTAACGTCGGAAAAATCAGTAAGATAGCTGCGAGTATTTTTGAAAATTTCGTTTCTGTCAATCTTAAACGGAGCTAAAGAAACTTTTCCCGAAAGAAAATCAACAACATCGGCTAATGTTTCAAAAGGATAAATATCAATTCCTTCTACAATCGCAGCTTCTTTAGCATTTTCGAGGGGCAAAATTAATCCCCGGAATTTTTTTGCCTTAGCCTCAAGAGCAACGGAAAGAACTCCGGGAACTTTTCTTAACTGTCCGTCAAGAGAAAGTTCTCCGAGAAACACAAACTCCGACAGCATTTCGTTCGAAACCTGTTCGGTTTCAGAAATAATTCCGATAGCGATAGGTAAATCAAAGCCGGAACCTTCTTTTTTTATATCCGCCGGGGAAAGATTTATAGTGATTCTTTTTATAGACGGGAAAAAGAAATCCGAATTTTTTAATGCCGCCGAAACCCTGTCCCTGGACTCCTTAACTGCGTTATCGGGTAACCCCACAACAGTGAAAGCATGGGCTCCGCTTTCAATATGCGTTTCGACCCTGATTATATATGCGTCCACACCTAGGGTTGCAGAGGTGAAAATTTCAGAAGCCATCTTAACATTATTAAAATGATTTTGAATAAGTTAAAATATAAATAATAAATATTAAATCAAATATTCAAATAATATCACAATAATTGTTGGAAGTTAATATTCGCTATCAATTAGAGAAGTTAGAGAAGTTAGGGAAGTTAGGGAAGTTAGAGAAGTTAGAGGAGTTAGAATTTATGCTTTGTTTCAACCATTTTCTGTTTTCCAATTTCCCATTTTCTGTTTTCTAATTTACGATTTAGATTAATTTTCTAACTTGTTTTATTTGAAAATTCTGAATATCATTTATCAAACAAACACCATTAAAAATGAGAATTTCTAATTCATTTAAAGTATTATTAGCTTTATTTTTATTCCAGATTTCTTATTCAATCTCTTATTCTCAAACTGTAACCATTGGAAAATACGGAGTCGAAGTTTTAGCCGGTGCTACTATTCCTATAGGTGATTTAAAGAGTCAGCAAAGCAATGTTAACTATGGTTTCGGATTAACCGGCATGTACCAGGACACAAAAATAAATTCTTTTTTTATAAGCATTGCATATAATAGGGTTAAAGTACCCGATTCATTATCATCTAATATAAATATTGACGGTGTTACAAAATTCACAGGTGGAATAATCTTAAATGTTCTGCCTTCGATGAATATAC
>PNBM01000042.1 GCA_003135995.1 Ignavibacteriota bacterium
CTCCTCAAGGAGAGGGAGTTATATCAGATAAAATCAATTTAAACGTCTTTCTGAAAAATCCATTTGCCATAAACTTTTTCTTGAATTCGAACAATCCTTCGAGAAGCATATTTCCTATGTTGGATGTGCCTATGTCATATAGCCTGAAACCGTTGTTCTTCGCCCATTCAATGGACTTGTATAATATATAATCGGAGACCCTGTCTTTTTTATAATCTTCATCTGTAGCAAGGTAAAAATTTAAAACTATGTCATCTTTTATTATAAATAAAATACATATGCCCGTGACGGTATTGTTAATTACGGCAGATAAAAGAATAATCCTGTTTGCTAAATTTTTCTTCAGATAAATAAGTTCGTCGAGAGTGTGCGTCGGTTTCACATTTTTTAATTCACGGTTTTTCTTCAGTACATTATAATATTCCGCTAAATTTACGTTATTTATATTTTCAGAAATGAACTGAATTTCTATGTTCTTCGCAGATTTCTGTATGGCTCTTTTCTTCGGGTTAGTAAGTTTTTCAAATTCGAAATCATTTAAGTTTATGATATTCGTTATCGAATGCGAACTGATATTATATCCCTCGAGCAACAGTGCATATTCATATTCTTCATTCGCATTATTCTGATAAATATTAGGTGAATTCCNNAATTATTATTTTTCAGATAATCCGTGAACGCATGGATAACCGATTTGTAATCGATTAAATCCATTCTTTCTCTCCACACAATACCGCCGAAACTGACACCATCGCAGGAAATATAAGTTTTTTTACCGTTAATAATTTTTTCACAGCCGTTCAGTATTGCTATTACTTTGTTCCTCTCTTTGAACATTACGTGATGCCAGTCCAGTCCTTTGTTAAAGGCATCGTTATAGGATATGAACTTATAATCATAAAACATATTATAATCCCAGTTAAGGAAATCATTCCATTCTTTATTTTGAGTAATATCGGTTTTTATAATATCCATAATCTAATTTTGATAAAGTTCATAGCCCCACGTTTTTTTAATTAATTTAAAAGCCGGCGGAATAAAATTCTTTGAATCTTCATAATCGGTTCTGTTTATATTATCTTTTTCAACAATGATATTGAATTCCCCGGTTTTCAGTTTTTCGAGCCTGTCAAGAATATCTTTATTACCGATTTTAGTATCGAGAAGTTCAAAATCGTAATCAACATTTTTCCATCCAAGATTCAATCCTTTAAAATAAAAACTAAACTGCGGATTTGCCCTGTAATTCGTCCCAACATAAACAATTTTTTTCCTGTTACTCTCCCCGATAGATTGTTTAACCGGAGTCAATTTATACCCATTTTCCCAGACAGGAGTGTTAAACAGATAATAAGTATTTAAACTTATGAAAAACAAAATAATAAAAATATAATAAAATTTACCGATATCGTTTTTCTTTGCAAGAAAAACAGAAACGAAATAAACCAATAACAGTGATACAATTACGACCGGTATTAATATGTTCAGTTTTTCCAATCCTTCCTGTCTGAGCTTCATATCATTTCTGATGAAAAATGAAATATACCAGAGTATATTGAGAAAAGTTAAAATCAAAACAAATAATTTTTCTTTATATGAGGTTTTATTTATTCCGGAAAGATATTCGCCGATAATCAGACTTCCCGGAACCAAAATTAAAAGAACATATACTTCGAGTTTTGTTTTAAAAAGCGTGATAATAAAAAATCCCGTAAGAAACCAGATAAGCAGAAAAACTTTTTGCCAGGTCAGTGATTTATAATCGATTAAATATTTAACAACACCCCNNCAAGAATGCTATAAGGTATAATGGACAATAGATAATTTACGTGATAAAGAAAACCGGAATTTTTTGTATTATGTTCAACGCCCGTGAAAGCTCTTTCGATAATATGATAATTTAAAAAATAATTAAAAAATTCGTTGCCGTAATTCAGAATCATATATAAATGCCAGGGCAAAGCGATGAGGATGCCGACAAATGTAAAGATTATAATTTCAGATATGTGAAGATTTATTTTTTTCCTCATTAGCAGGTAAAGAAAAAATAAAATCATTGGAATGAAAAAACCTACTAAGATTTTCACCATCAGGCACAATCCGAAGACAACACCTCCAAGAATGATATAAGATAATTTTCTTTTCTCAATAAAAAGGAAAAAAATATAGAATGACAACAAAATCAGGAAAGTATAAGGAATATCGAACTGAAATCTTTTTGAAAACACAGAATATATTATACTGCTGCTGAAAAATATTGCCGCAATTATGCCTGCAAGAGGGTTGCAAATTTTTTCTCCGAGCCGCGTCAATAAATAAATACAAAACAGACTTAATATAAACGGAATTAATTTAAGAGATACCGAATTCATCCCAGTGATTTGAGATACAAAATAGCCCGTCCAGATTAATAAAGGAGGATGGGAGGCAGAATAAAAACCCTGAACGGAATGCGAGCTCTGATTCAGGAAATCACCGTTATCATGAATCGAGAGCACACGTGTTGCATACATACCTTCATCCCACGGCTGAATATCATCCGAAAATACAGATGGTAATTTTACAACACATAAAAAAACAATGAGAATAAAAAAAATAAATTTAAATTTTTTCTCATTGTTTAAAAAAGTTAATAACTTTTCAATCATATTCGAAGAATCTTATTCTAAAAATTGAATCCCAAAGAAAATGTACTGCTGGTTCCGAATGTATCGGAATAGGGAACAAAAGCATAATCCAGGTTCAGAGCTTTATATTTTAAACCAACACCGCTCGTGAAACCTTTATTGTCATATTGTGTCTGATAACCCAATCTTAAAAATATAAAATCCTTATATCCGACTTCTCCGCCTGTATTTAAATGAAGAAGACCGCCATCGAGAACTTTATATCCGTCTGCGGCAAGAATAAAATTGAAATTATTTTGTTTGAATCCGTATGAACCGCCGAAACGCACCGACGTAGGAAGTTTGGTGCTGACATTTCTCAATTCGTTTACGGAGCCTAAATTTGCGAGAACAAATGATACACTGAAATTATCCTTATTGTAATTTGTTCCGATATCGAATCCCACGCCGGAAGCTTCATCGACGAAGATTTTTTCATAAATCAATTTTGACGTTAAGCCTAAGGTTACATTTTTATAAATTTCATAGCAAAGAGATAAGCCGAGGGAAAGATTTTGAGAATCGAAATAATCCTGTACATCTCCCGGGGCAGTCCTGACCTCTATTCCTTCCACTCCCGTTTTTATAAGACCGAACCCGAGTCCGAATTTATTTATTTTTACTTTTGCACCAACAAAACTCGTTTTCATATCGAGCATGGAAGTATTATACATAAGAGTAACGTTATTTTTATCACCGGCATTAAGCCTTGCAGGATTATAAATAACAGCAGTTCCGTCATCGGCTAAAGAAGAGAATGCATCACCCATAGCAATTGCTCTCGCGCCTATTCCCAATTTCAAAAATGCCAATCCTGTATTTCCCGGTCCGTCATTTTGTCCGAAAACAAATGCGGGAATAATTATAAGAAACGTCAGAACTATAAATATTTTTTTCATTATAAAAAATTAAATCTTGGTAAACTAATAATAATTTATTTAAATTTAAACCCGATACTTATATTATGAATTCCATCATGAGTAAAAGGCTCATACTGGAATGAATAGTCNNGTAAATGTTTTATAAAATCCTATTCCTAATCCGGGTTTAATATTTCCCATTAAATCATCCGCCGAAAAATCTATTCTGTCAACACCGCCTCTTAATATAAACTGTTCTGTTAATTTATACTCTGCTCCTATTTTGAAAGTATATTCAATTTTTCTATCACTTTGTGTAACGTTACCGAGCGAATCAGTCGTCTCAAATCGCGGATTACTGATGGTTTCAAATTCCAGTGATACGGAACCTCTTTTATTTGGTAATTCATAAGTTCCGCCCAGGTCTATAAGGGTTGGGAATTTATCTGTTGTTGTAGTACCCGAAGTACCGTAAACAGGTGAAGAATCCCATTTGTATTTTGCGGAAATGTCTCTGACAGCAAATCCCAAACTCAGATTCGGCATTACTCTGTAAATCGAACCGATATCGAATGCAACTGTACTTGATTTCACACCATCATAAAGTTTAGAATAATATAATTTAAAACCTACACCAACGCTAAAATCCTTATCGAGTAAAAATCCCGTTCCTAAATAAAACTGGTTTTCAAAAGTGTTAAGCATTCCTGTTTGTCGGGTATCGTTATCCCTTCCATCGATATTCCCAACTCCTGCATTAATCCATGAAAGCGAAATTCCTGCGCCCTGATCGGCTTTATTCGGCAAGTTGAATTTCTTTGAAAATCCAACGTAATTCAAACTCCTGTCTAAAGTTAAAAAAGTATATCCTAAGTTAAGGTATCCCTGGTCCTGGAAGCAGGATAATGCAGGATTGTAATAACCCGATACATCACCGTAGATGTCGGACACAAGTGCATTTCCCATAGAAAGTCCTCTTGCCCCAAATCCCATCCTGGCAAAGCTTCCCGCGTAGCTTCCTTCCTGTGCATTTACATTTGTCGCCGCGATGTTCAGCATCGCAATCAAAAGGAATATCTTTATGACAAACTTTTTATTCATAAAATTTTTACAATTATATTTTAAGCTAATATTACTATTTAGGTTATTAAATTTACTATTCAAAAACATAATACAAAAATTAATCAACAATATTTAAATGATTTTACAAAATTAATAATTTTATCATCATTAAAACCTCACTCCCATCTCCTTTCCTGACAGAAATTGTCTCAAATTAACCTTCGAAATTTTCTGGATTCCAGCTTTCGCTGGAATGACAAAGCTTTCTTGTTTTTTTGAGACACCCTCTGATAGGAGAGGGGGGAACTGTACAAAATTATTTTTTAGCTCTTACTTTAACATTTAACATTTAAAATTGCTTTATTGCAGTACGAGTATTTTTCCCCAAACCGGTGTATCGCTGTCAATTTCAACTCTGTAAAAATAAACTCCGTTTGCAACCTGGTTACCATTGTTATTTTTTCCGTCCCACAATGTAAATAATTCTTCAGGATTATTTCTGATTGCATTTTGAATTAATGTTCTCACGGGATTCATTCCGAAGTCAAATATTTTTATTGTAATTTTCGCCGAAGCTTTTCCTGTTTTATAATAAATTCTTGTGACTTCATTATTCGGAGAAAAAGGATTCGGAGCAGAATAAGTTTTTAATTTTGAATTTAAATCAATAACCTGAATCGCTCTGAATATTTTCCATTTGTTAGCCCACGCTTGTCCGTTTTCAACCGTACGAATAAGACCGTCATCCGTGCCGAAATAAATTGTATCATTTTGAAATCCGCCCGAATAAAAATTGTTTGTTCTCAACTGGTCTTTCGTTGTTTCATCATAAATCAATCCCGGCTTCGACCAGTCGAATGCCGGAAACATTGCCCGCCACAGCCCTGAGCTGGTTTCGGCATAAACAATTGAATCTTTAGAACTGATATTGAACGGAGCTTCATCCGCAAGAGTGTAAGCCCAGCTCAATCCGCCATTAGATGAATAAGATACTGCGTTCACTTCATGCGGATCATCTGCTTTTTTAGTCGCAGCCCATATTATTTCTTTACCGTTATATCTTTGAATATTAAAATTAACCACGAAGTCTCCCGAAACTCTGTTGGTTCCCGAACCCGAATTCTGATAATTAAATTTGCGCCAGCTTAAACCCCAGTCTGTAGAGCGATTGATTCCATTTGCAGACCCAACAAATAACACGGAGTCGTTTAAAGCTTCAATTGAAAAAGTTCTTTGGTTGAAATTCGTATTTACATTCAGATTAAAGGTATAACCGGAATCACTAACTATAATGCTGTCGAGATCATCGGGTGGTAATACAACTCTCTGCCACGTGTTTCCGTAATCAGTTGATTTCCTTGCTCCTCCTGCGAATGAACTCAGCCAGATTGTATAATTATTCAAATCATCTTTTGTCCGGGTTATTGCAATATCGTAAGTCAGGTTCTCCTGTGGCACCACAACAGGTAAAGCATGAATCAGGTTTTTCCCGTAAACAATAATAGTATCATATCTTCCGTCCATCGGTTGCGGAAATGAACTCCAGGTTGTTCCGCGGTCAGTTGAAACTTTTATACCCGTACCGACAGGAATGCTTTCTCCGCTTATTTCCTGGCTTGTTGCGGTTGCGACAATAACTAAATTATTATTAACTGCAAATCCTGCAATGTCCTCTTTTCCAAACGGGTCGAGTCCATAATAACTGTCAAATGTTACAAAATGGTCTCTTGTTCTCATTATTCCGCTTCCGGTTGCAAACCAAACGGTATCACCGACAGGGAAAATATCAGTTATAAAATTACTTGCAGGGTATTTTGAATTAACAGGATTTACGATGATTTTTATGTTGTCCTTTTGCAGGTAATTATTTTTATAAGTTTTAAACGGAATGCCTGATAACTTGTAATGCTTGTAATTTACAACATACTGCGGATATGCAATATTTGCAATAAAAATTAAAATTAATATTAACCTGAGTTTTGACATTTGTTTTCTTTAATTGTAATTATCTTTAAAATTTTATTTCTTAACCGGCGGAATAACGTTAATGCTGTCTACGACCGGCAGACTCAAAGCATTAGAATTATCTTCAGCCTGGTAAACGAATTTAAAATAACCAAAAGTAGTTTGAGTTGACGGAATTTGTATTGTTAATGAAAATCTACCGTCTCCTGCAACTGAATCTCCGTGAACAAGAATGTTACCGTCATCATACATCGTAAATGGATTATTCGGATTCGGTGTTCCGTCCGGTCTGTATGATTTAAAGAAAACATTTTTTATATCACAATACCCGTTCGAATCAGCAGCAAAAATTGATAACGTAGCTATATTAATCCCCATTGATGGTACTAAAATGCTGTCAGGCGAATATAATGCCGAAAGCACAGGCGGCTGGTTGTTGGTAATAACAACCGGAACTGCACTATTTATCTGATTGCTGTTCAATCCCGCAACATTTTGTGCTATGTATTGAATCGAATAACTTCCAACGAGCAGGCATGGAATATTTGTAACGTTCACCGTGCAGGAATATCTTCCGTCCCCTGCGGTTGAATCCGAAGCAACTCCGTCATCATGCATGGAAAATGTAGCGACTAAAAGATTACCCGGAGAATAAATTTTGCAAGTAACACTTTGTATCGCACCTCCTCCGTTTTCATCTACAAAAACAGATGTATTGAAAGATATTACCGGCGCGTTAGAAACCGTAAATACGGTATCTTTTGACCTGTATGGATTTGAAATTAACGGAGATTTATACGACGGGTCAATAATGCTGTCATTTTTTTTTTCACAAGAGGAGATAATAATACTTAGCATTATAAAAACTGCTAAACCCGAAAAAATATATTTGGTTTTCAGAATACTTATATTTATAAATTAATAAAAATATATCTGTTATTTCAAATTACTAAATTATAATAAGCCGTATTATCGAAGAAATTCCGGCCTACAATTAAAACAAAATAAACTATTAATTTAGCTAAGTTAGAAAATAAATTGTAAAAATGAAGTATAAAAAGGGCTTATATTGGGTTATTTTAATTTAATTCAATTTAATAGTAATATGCAAATGAGTCAAGGTAAATTAATATTTTGCATTTACTAAAAATATATTAATTGGTNNTTATGCTTAAAAAGACTCTCGTACAATTGCTGATTGATGCTTACAGGAAATATGATTTGCAATCCGATTTCATTTTCACAAAAAAAAATGATAAATACGAGGGAATTAACAGGACTAACCTGCTTAACGAAATTTTTAAGATGAAAAGTTTCTTCGCTAAGTTGAAAATTAAAGCAGGAGATAAAATTGCGATTATTTCCGAGAACAGGGTTGAATGGGTTGTTACTGATATGGCTTGCATAATTTCAGGTGTAATAAATATTCCGCTTTATACTTCATTAAGCAAGGAATCAGTAAAATATATTTTAAAAGATACGGGAACAGTCGCGTGTTTCGTTTCCAATGACCATCAATTCGGTAAAATGATGACTATTAAAGACGAATTGCCGGATTTAAAATATTTAATTTGTTTTAACGACATTCAGCATAAGTTTTTTGATAATAATATTCTGATGTTTTCAGAAATCAGCAAAAAAGAAAACAATAAAAGCATAAGTGAGTTAATTGACGAACTTGAGATATGTTCGGAGAAAATAAAAGAAGAAGATGTTTTGACTTTAATTTACACATCCGGCACAACAGGCATTCCGAAAGGTGTGATGCTTACGCAGAAAAATATTTATTCGAATGTTATTTCCTGTACAAAAACGCTTCCAATAAACGAGCAGGATGGTTTTTTATCTTACCTGCCTTATTCACATATTTTTGAAAGAACGGCAGGATATTATCTGGCATTTTTTACGGGTGCAAAAATTTTTTATGCGCAGAGCATAGATACCATAGGAGTTCAAATGCCCGAAGTGAAGCCGACGATGGTAATAACAGTTCCTCGTTTACTCGATAAAATGTATAACAGGTTAATGAAAAATGCCGATGAGATGCCACACGGTTATAAAAAGAGATTGCTCCTTTATGGAATTTTCTTCGCGAAAGCAAATCCGGATAAAAAAAATTCTGTCCGTCGGAAACTTCTCGATAAACTTGTTTACGCAAAAATCAGGGAGAGAACGGGTGGACGTCTGAGATTTTTTGTTTCGGGCGGAGGAGCGTTAAATAAAAGCATCGGTGAATTTTTTGATGCAATCGGAATTATGACTTTGGAAGGTTACGGAATGACTGAAACATCACCTGTGATTTCCGNNTAATCTTCCCGAATTTAATAAATTCGGTTCGGTAGGCAAACCGCTTATCGGAAACGAAGTGAAAATTGATGATGACGGCGAAATTCTTGTAAAAGGCGACCTTGTTATGAAAGGATATTACAAAGACGAAGAAGAAACCCGAAGAACAATTGTTGACGGCTGGCTTCACACGGGTGACTTGGGTGAATGGATTGGAAAAAATCAATTCAGAATCACTGACAGAAAAAAATCTTTGTTTAAATCTTCGGGAGGAAAATATGTTGCGCCGACTCACATAGAAGATATCATTTTGCAGGTACCTTATGTTGACCAGATACTTGTAGTTGGAAATGAAAAAATGTACGTGACTGCATTAATTGTTGCCGATTTAACGGAGCTGAGATATGTGGCGCAAAAAATCGGAATTGAAATAACAAACGATAAAGAATTAATTACAAATGATAAACTGCTGAAAAAAATCGAAGAAGATATAAACGAGGCGCAGAAAAATCTTTCTTCATTCGAAAAAATCAGAAAATTCACACTTCTCGAAAAATCATTCTCAATCGAGGACGGCGAACTCACTCCAACGATGAAAATCAAACGCAAATTCGTTGAAGAGAAATACAAACAAGTAATTGATAAGATGTATCATAAAGTGTGAGTATGCAGTATCAAGCATTCAGTAAAACATTTGTCATTCCCGCGAA
>PNBM01000032.1 GCA_003135995.1 Ignavibacteriota bacterium
TAAGAAATGAACCGCTTCCGCAGGCAGGGTCAAGGACTCTGATTTTTTGAATCTCTTCTTGAGTTTTACAGTTTTTAAGAATTTCGCCAAGAGTGTTTTCAACAATATAATTTACTATATAATCGGGAGTGTAATAAATTCCCTGCTCTTTGCGTTTTGCTCTTTCCTTTGATTCATCGAGTTTAACACTTTCCTTTCTTCTTTTCAGAAGTTCGCCGAGATAATTTTCATAAACTTCACCAATTATATGAACGCTTAATTTACTGAAATCAATATTATTAATTCCCCTTATAATTCCCTCCATAGGAATGTAATTAATTTCGAGTGAATCAATATCTTCATCATCAGCAAAGAGTTCTGAATTGAATTTTTCGTCAAGTTCTTTGAATTTTGATTTCAGCTCTTCAAACTTATTCTTTTTTGAATATAATATTGAGCCAAGGATATCATAAGAAATAATATTTTTGCCATAACACACTTGAATAAATATCATCCTGTCGAGGATTTTCTGTGTTAACTTTTCTACTTTATTGAGTGATTCAGAAGTTTTATGTTCAGAATATTTATAAAGATAAGCTCTTAAAGCCTGTCTCCAATCTTTCAGGTTATCGAAAAATTCGTCTTTAATTTCATCCTGCTTTTTGTAATAAAGCGGATTTAGGTCAATTTTTCCTTTTCGGTTATTAAGATTTTCAAAAGAAATTTTATCGAAGAACNNATAATATATATCTTTTGTATAAGAATTATATATTCTCCATTCAATAAAGTTAGTCAGGATTCCCCAATATATTCCTTCGGAATTGCAATATTCACAGGTTTGCTCTGTGAATGATTTATTGATATATTTTCCGTCAAGAGATTGTTTTGGTGCTTTAGATTCTACGATAAAAATTGTTCCGCCGCCGGAGCCTTTCAAAAGTATATCGGGTTTATTTCCTGTTTTGACTTCTTGCGATGTATTGATTTTGTACATCGAAGAATCCCACCCGAGAAGTTCTAATATTTTAATTGNNTTCTTCGGATTTTGTAAATCCATTTTCGGTTATGAATTTTTGTATGATTGCTTTAATTTCTTTTGTAGTCTTATCGGAAAGTGACATAAGAAATATTTTTTTTATAAAGATAGTATTATTTTGATATTTAATAAAGTGAAAGAGGAGTGATAATATGATATTCAGTGGCAATTGTTTTATAAAATACGTTCCAATTCCCGAAAAGTCGGGACAAGGTGTTTAAGTACATAAAAAAACGCTCTCAAAAAAAACGTGAGAACGTTTTAGTATAAATGAATCAGCCGATGACTCATTTAGTTGTCTTTATTAATGTAAACTGTTTATTTGATTATTTCAATATATTCTTTGTTACCGATTCGTTCCCGAATAGGAGTCTCGACACTTCGGGTTCAAGAACAAAGGGCGATAGGGACGAAAAAAATGCGAAAGACTATGGGGAAAGGCGGTTTTTAAGCCCTGATTTGAAGTACCGGTATTTTGGTGCTGTGCCGAAGTTCGGAAGCAACAGAACCAAGAATTATATCACTTAGGAAGCGATGACCATGAGTAGCCATAGCAATAAGATCGCATTTTTCTTTCTCAGCCAATTCCAGAATAATTTTATAGGGTTCACCATACAGGAGCACCGCTTTAACATCAAATCCCTCATTTTGAAATTCAAGTTCACGGCGTTTCAGGTATTTGTAGTCTTCACGCATTTCCTCAGATTCACCCAAATCNNGATTCCTTGCCATAAACCCGTCCGCAACATGAACAAAAGTGATTCTGGCATTTGTAAGCTTTGCAAGAGGACGGATGTGAGTAAGGATTACATTGTCAGTGTCGCTGTTTTCAAGAGGTATTAGAATATGTTTATACATTGGTATTCCTTTCGTTGGTTTATTTTTTATTTAAAGAATTCAATAATTATCTGGTACAAAAGAAAAGCATTTAAAGCAATGATAATAATAGCAACACACCATGAAGTTATTTTAAGCCAAAGGGAGTTCACGTATTTGCCCATCTTTAACTTATTACTTGTAAATATAATAAGAGGTACAACAGCAAAACTTAATTGCAGGGAGAGTATCACCTGCGAAAGAATAAGCAGACTGCCCACACCACGCTCTCCATACAAACCGGCAACAATAACAGCAGGAATAATAGCAATCAAACGTGTTAAAAGGCGACGCACCCAGGGACGCAACCGGATATTCAGAAAACCTTCCATAACTATTTGACCAGCCATAGTGCCTGTTAATGTTGCATTTTGACCGGAAGCAAGAAGTGCAATTGCAAAAAGAACGCTTGCCAGTGATGCTCCAAGTAACGGACTTAGTAACATATAAGCATCATTGATGTCCGCTACATCCTGATGACCGCTGCCATGAAAGACAGCGGAGCTGAGAATCAAAATGGCAGCGTTAATAAATAGTGCAAGCGTTAATGCAAAAGTGGAATCAATTGTAGCGAACTTAATTGCCATTTTTTTACCTGCTGAGGTCCGTTCATATTTGCGGGTTTGCACAATACTGGAGTGCAGGTAAAGGTTATGGGGCATTACGGTAGCTCCAAGTATTCCTATCGCAATGTAAAGCATACCCGGATTAACAATTATTTGTGAGTTTGGAATAAAACCTTCCAAAACTCCCTTTATTGATGGATTGGATACAATTAGCTCGTAAAGAAAACTGACTCCTATAATTGAAATTAGAGCAATGACGAGAGCTTCGATGTAGCGAAAGCCTTTGTTTTGCAAATATAGAACAATAAGAACATCAGACGCAGTAATTATAACACCCACTACCATAGGAATATTGAAAAGCAAATTAAGCGCCACCGCCGAACCAATTACTTCAGCCAGGTCGCACGCCGCAATTGCCACTTCACAAAGAATCCATAAAAAGATAGTAAAACTTTTTGAATAGCTGTCGCGGCATGCCTGTGCCAAATCACGTCCCGAAACAATACCAAGCTTTAAAGAAAGGTGTTGCAAAAGAATTGCCATCAGGTTTGATATCATAATTACCGATAAAAGCATATAACCAAATTGTGCACCTCCAGCAAGGTCAGTTGCCCAATTACCAGGATCCATGTAGCCTACGGCGATCAAAAA
>PNBM01000316.1 GCA_003135995.1 Ignavibacteriota bacterium
TTTGGTCCTGGTTTATCTATCGGTCATCCAGGAATGATTATCGTTAATGCTGATTCGAGAATAGGAGCTAATTGTCACATTCATCCAGGGACTGTAATTGGTACTCAAGCTGGCCCTGTGAGCAAAACCCCTGTTTTAGGAGACAATATTCATATTGGCCCTGGAGTTATTATTTTCGACAAGATTGAAATAAGTGATAATATAGCGATTGGAGCTAATTCTGTGGTAAACAAATCATTCACTGAATCAGGAATAACAATTGCCGGCGTTCCTGCCAAAAAAATATCAGATAAAGGCTCAAAAGGGTTACTGGTATTGGGGACCGAAATTGCAAAGGAACAAATGGAACGTAAAATAACCAATATGGTTCAGGAATAATTTGATATATGAGCACGTATCTCAATTAACGTGGTAAAATATCTGTGTAGGCTAAATGTGACAGATTGATTGACATTATGTCCAACAAGATAGTAAATTCTTGGGTTAAACCGGTTAGCTTGGTTATAAAATTTGTTTGCGCCGGGATTTTAGTTGTCGGTTTATTCTGGCTCCAAATGTCCAGACTTAGTCCCAGGAAGTCGGTTTTCGATTCACAAAGTTGAGAATATTCTAAACCAGGAAGTAAATGCAATAACCACTGATTAACCATTGGCCCGAACCAAACAATTAATTATTCGACCTTATAAAATATTAGCCAAGAAAGCATAGTTAAAATGGTATAGTGGTATTAAGTAAGGAAGAATAAAGAGACTAAAATAGTGAAGCAAAAACTTATTTCTTGGGTGATTATCGCAGCTGTGGTACTATTAATAATTGTCACTATGTATGGGGATCCCACTACATCCCGGAATACAACAACGTCCATTACAACAACTACTCCTCTTACAACAACCTCACCAACAATTCCTGTCACAACAACCACAACAACTACTCCTGTCACAACAACCACAACAACAGCTACTCTCATAACAACCACAACAACGGCTCCTCTAACAACTACCACAACAACGGCTCCTCTCACAACAACCCGAACAATAACCTCTCCGACGTACACTTCTACCAAGACGTCTATTCCGCCAAATACAATAGTTATCGCGGCCTCAAATTCAGACAGCAGCTGGAAATCACAAGCAACAGCAATCTGTACCGGGACAAATGATCAAAATATCATAAACACTTATTTAAAGACAGGAAAGACGCTAGAATTGGCTTCGGGGACTTTTAATATAAGCGGAAATATCATGCCTCCGAATAATTCCCATTTTTATGGTCAAGGCCCCGCAACATTGTTGAATTTTGACAATGGATCCATATATGTAAATAATGTTAGTAATGTAGAATTGAATGCTTTCAATATATCTGGAACTATAAATCCTACTTATGATGCTGCGATTTTTATTATCGCTGTTTATACAAACCAAAGCGGATTTTCCATCCATGATATATCATGTTCTGCGAAAGGCTCCAATGCTTTTTACGCCTTTGTCGCTGGGAATTACGCGATATCAAATCTTACTTATTATAACGTGGATGCAAATGCTCCCGACGGCATGGGTTTTATGCTTAGCGGGATGGGCGGAAATCCTACCATGCAGAATGTAACTTACTATCATTGTACAGTAGAAAATGCCGGCATTAAAAATACTAGAATCAACGATTGGGTAACTGGATATGATTTTTGTGAATATTCCGGTTTAACTGTAAACNNTCCGATTTTCACTTCGAGTTTGCTCCCACAAAAGAAAACGCTATACTCACAGGCTGTGATGCCAAAAATGCCGGCAAGAAAACACCATCGCCGCTTTATGGTTATGGGTTTGTATCTGAAAGTGGGGATGTTATTTTTTGTAATAATACGGCATCTGATAACGTGGGTGGCGATATAGACATCGATACGGTTGTCTCGACTCCGATAGTAAATGGGATATCTCCTGCCAACTCGACCAAAACCGCTGTAGCCATAAATCAAGGCAATTGTAGTGGAGTAATAGTCGACATCGACGCAAACCACAAAGAATTGGTCTTATATTCAAACGATCAGAGTGCGGNNTTATACGGCTGACGATGCCAATCCCTATATTATTAACGGTACTAAAATAACCGTTCATTTTAAGGATTATGCTGTGATCCGATTGGTTAAAGCAAATTAGCTTCAGTTATACTTGTAAATTGATCTATTCGCGTACTATCCGATATAAACTTTCAATTACTAGATAAACAGCTTATACCATGATGTTCCTTTAACCTCTATTTTATCTTGCTATTTTTACGATGAAGCGAGGTTAAGCAGCATCAGAGTCTCCTATTTGAACCAACCAGTTCTTAGGATTGAACAAGAATTCGTTCGAAGAAGGTGTGACTTGGGAATACAGGCAAAAATGTCCGCTTTTAATAAAGAATAATGGGAGGAAACCATTTCTTCTAAATATTTTGTGGTAACTATTGTTGGAAATTGACGAAAAAAGTAACAGATCTGATTCTACTTTTGATACCTCAATGGCCTTAAAAATAAGCCAATGCAATATTTCTTCCGACTGGGCCACTACGTCAAAAATGTTACTTATATTCATCCCATTTTGTGATTTATGTTGGACCACTATATACCCGCAAACTTTTCGGTCTTTTTCAGCAGCAAATATTGAAAATTCTACTTNNATAATATTTGATTGATTACTAATTGTTGGCCAGAATTCAGCAAATCGTTCATCAAAAGTTCTAATTCTTGTTACGACTAACCCGTCTATTGCAGGTGGTTTTTGTGACCTGAACATCAATTTATTAAAAATAAGACCAGCTGCTGCTCCAAGAGTTGTTTGCAGGAATGTATTGCTTACCTTTCGCTTGATAGTGTTTCTC
>PNBM01000204.1 GCA_003135995.1 Ignavibacteriota bacterium
GGTCGAAGACTCTTCGAGAATCCATTCAATTGAGCCTGGATGTTCCCCCTGGGGGGACATGACAGATCTTTTTTGTCTGGATATTCAAACTGTAACTCTACTCGCTTTTGACTGCTGTTGAGCCTTGTTCAAATCGGCAAAGACATTTAAATGCTCATTCGCTGCCGCCACTTTTCATATTCCCACATTTGCCAGAATGGTGCAGAAATTGTTGATGTCTGCCACGAGCAGCGGATGTGATGCTTCGAAGCCTTTTGCCGACTCCGTCAGACCTGCAAGTGAAAGCTTAAGCAGCTCAGGATTCTTTTTCTGCCGTGTAGCTTCGTGCGTTGAACGTTCAATGAAGCCTGCGATGCTCTGTGCATGTTCAGAATCGGCCTTTGATACCTTGGTGATTTCAGTTTCAAGCTCCGAGAGGAGTCTCAATAAATCAGTTCTTCCCTGCTTTGTCATGGAGCTTTCCTGCTGAATTTTTGTTTTGATCTTCTTCATCGTGCTCTTAATCATGCTGTCTCTCCGACTTACTGGTGGTTTACAATCCATTACGATGCTTTATCCTGCTGAGCTATTTTCTTTTCATGAGGCCGTCATTAAACTTCATACTGGCGTGGCTGCCGTTACAGAAAGGCTTGTTATCGGAGACACCGCATCGGCATAGTGTAACCCGATTACGCGTCTCGTAGAGTTTACCGTCTGCGGATTCAATCCGGATGCCTCCCTTAACCCACAGCGGTCCGCTGCAACCAAGGGGTGTATCTTCAACGATACCAATCGAAGGTTCAAGTGGTCTCTCGATTTCCTGCCGGGTTTTCTTGTCATGAATAACCAAACGTCCTGCCGGACAATTCATCGCTTCCCGTATTACAAGAGAACGCGCTTCAGGATTATCCGTCTCTTCAATCAATCCCCATATCTTGCCGCCCGGATCACAAAACCTTGCGAACGCACATAATTGTTGAACATCACTTAAAACCAATGAAGGTCCATCGAAATGTTCCGCCTGCCGGGAGTATGGAGCCCGACTGGCTGTCTCTTCACCATCGAATCCGGTACTGGAATGGCTACTATCGCAAAATGGCATATTCCCGGATTTTCCACACCGGCAAAGAGCATATTCGTTCCCGTTCTCAAATGTCTTTCCTTCTTTCCATTCCCAGGACATACCCTCCTGATTGTTAACTATTTCCAGAATGTGTAAAGGTACTCCCCCATAAACAAGATACGGACCATCCTTACCGATGACAATATATTTATCTTTGGAATGTGTTTTCGTTTTGTTCATTTAATATTCTCCTTTTGTTTTATTACTAATGAAGTAAAATTAATTATTAAAAAGAAATCTTATAATTAATTTTTCGTTGTATAGCATAGTTTGATGGAATTTTAAGTTTTTCTAAGATATAATTGGCTTAAGGAATAATCAAAATAAATATTTAAAGTTAAGTATTATAATAGTATTTAACGCAAAATCTACTTATAATACTCCTGAAAATTGAATTTATTTAAATTAAAATTAATTAATCAAATACACATTCCATTGTGAGTTTTTTCAGGGGCTACAATTCTTATTCATTTTTACTTAAGTCTGAAACTTGAAGTGGCATTAATTTAAGGTACAAAAGGTATCATTGCTACTGAACCATCAGGTTTATAAAAGTTAAATTTCAAATTTATAATTGACCAATAAGTAAATCGGGCAAATTCTCCATCTCTCCTATTATGCCGTAAAGAGTTATGTGCATAACATTCTCGAAAAAATGGCATTGCAAACGAGAGTACAAATTGCAAAATATGCCTATTCAAATAAAGAATATAAAGAAACTGCCGATTCTGTATCCCTGTTAAATAATTAAATACTCATCCATTCGAGTTAGTTCCTTTTTCATCCCTCTGCACTATTACTTAATGAATTTCGTTTTCATATCTTATTTAAGGCGGAAAAAAATTCTATAATTAATGGAATTAAAAATATTTAGTCGCTATTCAACAAACATAATTAAAAACTTTCAAAAATTTATATACTTATGCCGGACTCAAAAGATATCCCCGATCCTGAAGAGCAAAAAAGATTTTTAAGATGTAATGGGAATTCTTATAATATAAAAAATTATAAAGGAATGGACTTAGTCGAGAAATTGCAGGAAATAGCCCGTGATAACGGAATCAGTAAGTTTGATATTTATGATTCTAAGAATAAAAATCTGAGCCCTGATGACATCGAATCAGGAGATTTCTCCGGAGACTTATCATTGAAAATTGAAAATATCTTATAAGTACAAGAGAAATTCGTTTTGATTTATTCAGCTTTATAATAATTATATTTTGAACAATTTAATAGTAGAAAATGGAATTAACATGAATTCAATAATTAATGTCATTTTAAAAAAAATTCAAATATTATGAATACCAGACAAATTTTACTTGCGTCAAGACCAAAAGGTACTCTAACAACTAATGATTTTAGATTTGAAAATACTGAGTTGCCGGAAATTCAGACCGGGAAAGTATTATTAAAAGGTTTATACTATTCTGTTGATCCTTATATGCGCGGCAGGATGAATGATTCAAAATCTTACATTCCTTCTTTTCAGATAGGCCAACCTATTGAGGGTAGTGTAATTGCTACAGTATTAAAAAGCAAATCCGATAATTTTAAAATCGGGGATAAGGTTTTAGGTATGCTGCCATGGAGTAAAGAAATCATTTCTTCTGAAAAAAGTTTACAAAAAATTGATTCGTCTAAAGCACCTTTGAGTTATTATTTGGGCATTTTAGGTATGACTGGTCTCACTGCTTATTTTGGAATGATTCATATATGTAAACCTAAAGCGACCGAAACGGTTGTCGTATCAGGTGCAGCAGGTGCAGTAGGAATAGTTGCCGGGCAAATAGCTAAGTTAAAAGGTTGTCGTGTAATTGGCATTACAGGTTCTGATGAAAAAATAATATTATTAAAGGAAAAATATGGTTTTGATAATGCTATCAATTACAGGACAACGACAGACTTAAAAAAAGCTATTGTTGAATTATGTCCAAATGGAGTGGATATTTATTTCGATAATGTTGGTGGCGAAATATCTGATGCCGTTATCAGCAATATTAATTTTCATGCGAGAATCGCTCTGTGTGGACAAATATCCTTGTACAATAGTTCTGATACCCCCATAGGACCTCGCTTACAACCATTGTTGCTTATGAAGAGTGTACTAATGCAGGGCTTTATTGTAAGTAATTATCAAAGCCTATTTCCTGAAGGTATTAAGCAGTTAGGACAATGGATAAAGGAAGGTAAATTGAAATTTACCGAAACTATTGTTCATGGTTTTGACCAATTGCCAACTGCGTTAATAGGGTTATTTAAAGGTGATAATACGGGGAAGATGATAGTTGAAGTGTAAAAGCCGGTTTTACAAAAAGAAAAAAATTTTAAATACGAAAGGTGAAAGAATATGTTAATCAAAGTCAAAACACTAAAGGGTTACAAATTGAACGGCCTCGACGGGGAAATAGGAAAGGTCAAAGAGTTTTACTTTGATGACCAGCACTGGGTGGTTCGCTATTTGGTCGCCGACACTGGAAGCTGGCTGACAGAAAGGAGTGTGTTAATTTCTCCTTATGCACTGAATGCAGTAAATACAGAAGAGCAAAACATCGATATCGATTTAACAAAAAAGCAGATTGAAGAAAGTCCGTCTTTGAATAGTGACAAACCCGTCTCCCGACAGTTTGAGGAAACTTACTACGGTTATTATGGATGGCCGATATATTGGGGTGGTCCATATATATGGGGATCTTCTCCCTATATTGTGCGTGACCGTAAAGAATGGGAAGAATTCACACAAGAAAAGAAAACATGGGATCCTCATTTACGTAGTACTCATGATGTTAGTGGTCATATCATCCATGCTAAAGATGGTGAAATTGGACATGTCGATGATTTTATTATAGATGACGAGACATGGACGATTCGTTATCTAATCATAGATACAAAGAATTGGCTGCCCGGAAAAAAGGTACTTGTTTCTCCGGTATGGATTGAGCGCGTTAGCTGGAGTGAGTCGGCAGTCTTCGTCAATCTTCCTCTTGAGAAAATCAGACAGTCACCGGAATACACGGAGGAATCTCTGATTACACGGGAATATGAGACAATACTATATGGACATTATAATCAAAAGGGATACTGGGTCCACGAACCGGTTGCCAAAAAGCATTCCGACTGAAGGAATTACGGGAAAGAGATTTTTCGCATGTAAGAATTTTGCCCGGCATACAGGTTATTTCATACGATATCTGACAGTCCGATTATGGAGTCACTGATAATGCTGAGGAAAGGATGATATCTAAAGCGGTCAGCCAAATTTTAAATCTTAAGAATGAAATAAAAAAAAATTATGAAAATAAAAAAAGCGTCTAAAAAGAAAATAGTAAAAAAAGTAACAAAAGGATTTGAAGAGAGCATTGTTACTAACACTAAAAAAATAGATATCAAGGATAAGCCATTATCGCAAGAACTTCTGCGAAAGATGAACGCATATTGGCGTGCTGCTAACTATCTTTCGGTCGGGCAGATTTATCTATATGATAATCCGTTGCTGAAGCAGCCGTTGAAAATGTCGCACGTGAAACCATTGGTGGTCGGACACTGGGGAACGACACCGGGACAGAACTTCATCTATGTACATTTAAACCGGGTAATAAAGAAGTACGATCTTGATATGTTCTATATCGCGGGACCTGGTCACGGCGGCCCGGCGATTGT
>PNBM01000190.1 GCA_003135995.1 Ignavibacteriota bacterium
CCATTTTCCGCTGAACCAATACAAAATACCTTAACTATATTTACCGTTTGTTATAAATAACACTCATAATATACTGTTTTATTATGGCACAGTTATTGCTCACTTATAAATATTGGAAATTTTCAATATTTAAAAATTTAATTTCAAAAAACCAAAAATTAAGGGGAATTTAAATGAAAAAAGTAATAATTACTTTAGCTTTTCTGCTTTTGAGTCTGAATGCGCATTCTCAGAGTATTACTAACACACTCGGTTCAACCGGGAGTTTTATTGTAAAGGACGCAACAAATACATTTTTTACAGTTGTTCAATCTACCGGTAATGTAGGTATCGGTACAACTACTTTTGATGGTACAAATCCGGAAAAATTTAAAGTTAATGCCGGAACTACAACATCAAAAAATTTAATTAGTGGATATGGCACTATAAACAGTTATTTGCAACTTAATGTTCAAAATTTATCAAATGGTAATAGTGCTTCATCAGATCTTGTAGCTACTAATGATGTAGGAAATGAAAATAAGGGGTATCTTGATATGGGCATAAACTCATCAACATATAATGATGCCGGTTATACTATGTGTGGTGCAAATGATGCATATATATATTGTTTTGGCAATACAGGCGGTTCTCCTGTCGGTGGAAATCTTGCTATAGGTACGGCTTCAGCAAATGGGGTTATTAAATTCAACACCGGCGGTACGACATCCTCATACGAAAGAATGAGAATAACAGAACAGGGATATATTGGAATAAATACAAATAATCCTGGTACGACATATAGAGTAACTATTAATGGAAATATATCCGCATCTCAATTTTTTGTACCATCGGATATGCGCCTGAAAAATACTATACAGCCTCTTCAAAATACATTGGAAAAAATATTAGAACTACGCGGAGTCAGTTTTATTTACAATAATGATTCTACAGGGAAAACGCAAATAGGTTTTATAGCACAGGAAATGGAAAAAGTGTTTCCGGAACTTGTAATAACAGGTAATGATGGATTCAAAGGTGTATCTTATTCAAATATGACAGCAGTTTTAGTTGAAGGAATAAAAGAACAGCAAAGCGAAATTAATGATTTAAAAGAAAGAATAACTATTTTAGAGAAAAAGACACAGACAACACAAGCAGGAGGTTTTATTCCTGAAAGTTCGAACACAGGATTATGGATTTTTCTATCTGCAGTAACACTTTCTGTTGCCGGAATAGTCATAAGGAAAAAAAGATAATTTAAAAAAACATTTTGTTCTTATACTTTTAAAAATTACAAAAAATGAATAAACGAATATTAATATTAATAATTGTATTGTTAACTACGTCAGTTGTAATATTATTAATAACAAATAAAAACACTTTTTCCCAGAGTATAGTCATCGGGACGGGAGCCCAATTAAATCTTGGCTCAGGCACTGATGTTTGTGCCTCTACATATGGTAATATAACAGGTAATGTGACCGGGTCAGGATATCAATGTGCTCAACCCTTGCCTGTCGAAATGATTTCCTTTTCCGCTTCTGTCAATGTATCAAACGTGGTTCTTGCCTGGCAGACTTCATTTGAAATAAATAACCTTGGTTTTGAAATTTATCGCTCAGGGAAAAATAATACAAGTGAATGGAATAAGATTGGATTTGTAAACGGCGGGGGAACAAGAAACATACAAGCAAATTATACATATACAGATTCAAAACTCAGTACGGGCAAATATTATTACAGACTTAAACAGATTGATAATAACGGCAATATGCAATATTATAATCTAAATAATTTGGTTGAAATTAAGCCGGGTAATAAATTTGAACTTTCACAGAATTATCCTAACCCGTTTAATCCTGTTACTAAAATCGATTTTGTTATCCCGTATGATTCAAGAGTAACATTAAAAATATTCGATATCTCAGGCAGGGAAGTTTATACTATAATAAATAATGAACTGAAAACTGCTGATAATTATTCTGTATCTTTTAATGCAACAAATCTTTCAAGCGGTATATATTTTTACAAATTAATTTCTGATAAAATTACAATTGTTCAAAAAATGATTGTTATAAAATAATACTTTTACAAACTAATGTTTTATATCCGGGGTCATGCATATTATGAAATTGCAGGACCCCTTTACAATTAAGAATTAAAAATTAAGAATTGAAGATTAACATTTAATAGTAAATATTACTTTATGCTATTAACTTAAAAAAATCATACAAAATCATATCAATCATAAAAATCATTATCAATATCTCTTTATTTCTTCTCCCTTAGCTCTAAAAAAAATCAGTGACAATCCAATTAAATCCGCGATAATCTGTGGCAAAAGCTTTAAGTTCTTATTTCAAGTCGCTCAGATAATATCTCTCATACTCGTCACACGTTTTCATTATCCTGTTGGTTAATACGTCAAGGTCGGCATCGGATATGTCATTCCCGAATTTCGTACGATATTCTTTGGTCAGATTTTCTTTCGTTGTCAAAATAATAAGAGAATGGTCATTATGTCTGTCATTTATATTTCCTTTTGAACTGTAATTATAAATATCCTTATATAATTCAACGTAACTTCCTTTCTCGTCTGTATCGAGGCAGAAAGTTTTATACATAATAGTAATTGGAAATCTATCCTGTTTCTCAACTTCATAAGACAATGTTCTTTTGCTGTCGAGCCAGTAATTTAAATCATCTGCTTTTATTACTCTGTGAATGATAAACTCTTTCATCTTTGCTATATTACCGTTATAATTACGAACGCAGCCGTGAGAAAGATTTCTCATTTTTGAAGAAAGTAAATATTCTTTATTTGTTCCGTGAAAATATTGCATGGAATTCTCATCGAAATGTACAACAAAAAGCCCGAGCGGATTTTTTGGTCCGGGTGGCACGGGTGGTTCATCTTCCTTTCCTTTTTCAGGGTCTTTATAAGAAGGCCAGTTTCTTATCCTGTATGCTTCGAAATATCCTGTACTGGTTTTAGTGTCCGATTTAGACATTCCTATTACATTATTCCAGGTATCTATATAAACAGTATCGCTTTTATAAAGCTGGTAAAGATGCGAACGGAATTCAGGGATATTCAGCACCCACAATATTTTGGCGGTATCCACTAAAAAATTTTCAGGAATTTCGTAGCTTACTTTATAATAAAGAGTTTTCTTTACATTCCCTGAGTCTGAGGATGTTATTGCTTCGATTGTCCTTTTTGTAATTAATTTATTTACAAGCTTCTCAGGCAAAAGTGCGAAATTTTCTATTAAATAACTCTTCATAGAATTATCGGCTTCATCCAGGTTATCAGCTTCAACGGTTAATTTTTGTGTTGGAATAGAATTCTTCTTATCAGGGTCATCTTTTGCAGTAGCAGTGGCAGTAGCAGTAGCATATAAAAATAGTGATGATAATAAAATAATATTGAGTAATTTTATTTTGCTTGCAAATATCATATTAAAGTGATTTAAAAGTAATTTTTTGTAATCCCGGAAAATTCTTTTCGGGCTAATTATAAAATTGTAAATTCTCAGATATTAATTAATCTTCCTATAATTTTATTTAATTCTTTTTCCGCTTTCCTNNGTTTTTCTTTATCTTTGATTTTAAAAGTTTCCGTATCATCCCGCATTTTATCGGCAATAAGTTCTCTTGTAATCAAACCGATGCCGGTATATTTTATTTTGCAATGAACTGCTGCAATATCTTCAGGAACGAATGAATAACCAAGCACGTCACAACCTATCTCGCGATAGAATCTTGCTTCTGCTTCTGTTTCGCTTTCCGGTCCTATAATGCCGAGATAAACGGAATCATTGATTTTCATCTTAGCCTCTAAAAATATATTATATGCATTTCTGAAAGAAGCCAGGTCATATGCATTGCTCATATCGGGAAATCTCACACCGAGTTCGTCGTCATTTTCTCCTATCAACGGATTATCTCCCATTAAATTAATGTGGTCGTAAATTAATGCAAGCTCTCCGCATTTAAACCGTGGATTTAAAAGAGCAACTTCATCTATAGAAATTATTCTGGAGATACCGAGATATTTTAAAACATAAATTACATGACCGAGATTTCTCATCGAAACACCGTCATAAAAATGATAACGTCCGTTAAGTACAATTATATTATTCCCTTTGTATTTTGCAAACTCCAGGAATGCGGGTTTTTCCAGCCGGGTCTCTTCAAATGAAGGAGGAATTTTCTTATAATCGATTTTTGAAAGTATTTTAAAATCCTCCGACAGTTTAATATCTTTATCTTTTATAATCGCTAAAGAAGTTTTAAATCCGTGCGGTACAAGTTTTTTTATGAATCCAACTGATTCTAATATTTTTTTTCTTTGTTCCGTCATTATTAATATAATTTGATTTTCAAACTTATAATTTTTCGACTAATTTTTGTATCAGCAACGTCATATTCGGCTCAGCTATACTTGCCGCTTCCAGTATATGTTCCAGCTTTGCAACTCCTACCGTATCGGGGAAACCCTCATCCGTTATGATTGAAATTCCAAGAGATTCAATTCCGAGTTTATGTGCAATAATAACCTCCGGAATCGTGGACATGCCTACAACATCGCTGTTGAATTTTCTTATCATTTTGTATTCAGCTTTTGTTTCCAGTGCCGGACCCTGAACAGAGGCATATACACCTTTCCTGATTTCAATATTATTTTCAAGCGCAGTTTCTTCTGCAAGCTTTATTAACTTCTTCGAATAATAATGTGTGTCAACACTTTTTTCAGGAAAAATATCTCCAATCAACGGTGACGAAAAATGTAAATTAATATGCGACGTCAAAATCATCAAATCTGTTTTTGAAAATTTAGGATTCAACGCACCGCAGGCATTTGATGCAATTAAATATTTTATTCCAAGTTCTTTCATAATATGCACAGGGAAAGTCACACGATGATGATGGTAACCCTCATAATAATGAAATCTTCCTTGCATTGCAACGATTTTTTTCCCCGATAAAGTACCAAAAATTAATTTACCCGAATGGGATTCCACAGTCGATACGGGAAAATCGGGAATGTCCGAATAATCTATCGAGTGTTCAACGTTAATGTATTTTACAAGTCCCCCAAGTCCTGTTCCTAAAATAATTCCGATATCATATTTATCCTTTGCAATACTTTTAATATAATCAGTGGCTGCACGTTGATATTGTATCATTAAAAATCTTATTTAAGTTCAAAAGTATCTTCAAAAGATTTACTGTCCGTATTATCCGATTGCGAACTGATGTAAACTTNNTGTTTTTCTTCTTGATCCTCAGAAGGCTCTTCGTATCTCGATAATGACGTAAGCTCCATTTTAAAAATCTTTTTATGTTTTATGAAGTCTTCAAGCTCGACCAATTTATCGTTGAGATAATTTTTAATATCATCGAGAAGTTTCTCGTTTCTTATTTTTATTGCTTCCAGTTCCTGCTTTTTTTCTGAAATATTATCGTCTAAATCAAGCCTGATTTTCCTTGCATTCAATTCGGCTTCTTTAATTATCATCTGTGCCGTTTTTTTTGCATTCGAAACAATTTCTTCTCCGAGGTCCTGAGATTTTATCAATGCTTTCTGAAGATTCACTTCATTTTCTTTATAAATATCTATATCGGAAATTAAAGATTTTATCCTGTCCGTCTGGGTTTTGTTGTCCGCAACCAGTCTTTCATAATGCAGACTGACAGTGTCGAGGAAAGCATCTACTTCATTAGGGTCATAACCTCTCATGGATTTTTTAAAATCCCTTTTTTTAATTTCTTTTGACGAAATATTCATATTAATTATTATTAAATTTTTACAAGTAATTTCTGTGACCGAAAATTGCGCTGCCGATTCTTAACATATTTGAACCTTCTTCAAGAGCTATTTCATAATCAGATGTCATACCCATCGAAAGCCAGCAAAATCCTGTATGTTTTATTTTTATATCCTCGTAAAGGTCTTTTAATGTCCGAAAATTTTCTCTTATTATTTTTTCATCATCCGTGAACATTCCTATCGTCATAAGACCTTTTAACCTTATGTTCTGAAACGCGGAAATTTCATCACAAAGGTTTTTTGTGTCTGCAATTTCAACGCCCGATTTCTGGTCTTCGTGACTCGTGTTTACCTGTACGAGTATATCAATTATCCTGTTACTATTCTGTGCATGAGCATTAATTTCACGAGCAAGTTTTTCACTATCTACCGAATGAATAAGTGATACAAAATCTGTAATATATTTAACCTTATTTGTTTGCAGATGACCTACAAGGTGCCAATTGATATTTGCGTCTTTCAATACATCAAATTTCGATTTCAATTCCTGAACTTTGTTCTCTCCAAAATCAATTTGTCCGAGTTTTTGAACTTCCAATATTTCTTCTGCAGGAAAAGTTTTACTAATGGCTATTAATTTAACGTAATTATAATTTCTGTTCAGCCCCTCGCAAATTTTTTTTATATCGGCAGTTAGTTCCTCGTAATTCGATTTTAAATAATCGTAATTCATATGTAACCTAAAAAATATATTTATTTTGCACAAATTTCAACGTTTAAGGGTATACCAGAGTAATTTAAGCTTAAATATAACTATTTAAAGTTTTTATGATATTTTGGCAAATAAAAATCCCAACGAATAAATACCGGAATATTGCAAAATTATCGAATATACGATTAATGGAAATGAATTTTATTAGTCGGAATTATTAAACAGATTCTAATCGGGGTGAAATCAGACGAAATCGGATAGAATTTATAAACGTATTCAATTATATTAATAAAAAATTATGAACACAATTATTAACTTTACATCTTACCTTTTTTTAATATCCGAACTGGTTCTTTTGATTTTGAAAAGATCAAAATCGGGAGAAGTGAAAATTAAAAAAGATAAGTCATCATTACTTATTTTATGGATGACTATTTTGATTTCTCTATTTGCAGGAATCTATATTTCGGTAATTTACCCGGGAGGCGGTAGAATGTTAATTCTGCTGTGGACAGGCATAGTTATTTTTTTCATTGGTGCTGTAATAAGATGGACGGCAATATTCCAGTTAAGAAAGGAATTTACAGTTGATGTTTCGATTTCGAAAAATCATAAAATAAAAGATGACGGCTTATACAGGTATATCAGGCATCCTAGCTATCTTGGATTATTGTTGGAATTTTTAGGGTTTTCACTTCTTTATGATAACTGGTATTCATTATTAATAATTAACATTCCGATTTTTGTTGCTATGGTATACAGGATAAAAATTGAAGAAGAACTACTCACCGGGGCATTCGGAATTGAATATGAAAATTACAAGCGACGGACAAAAAGAATAATTCCCGGAATTTTATAAATTGTTTTTAATTATGCTCTCAGTAATTTTCTACTGACATACGTGATTGATTTCGGTCATGAGGTTGAAAGAAAATCCGCTGAGGTAAAAAACTCCCGACCGCTCGAACAAATAATCGGATTTGTTTTGAAATATTATTATTAAATTGCAGATTTTATTTTACCAGCACCATTTTTTTTACATTGCTGTATCTTTTCGCAAGATTAGATGTTTTATCAACCACTTCCATTCTGAAAAAATAAATACCCGAAGAAAATCCTGTTGCATTCCATTCGAGGTCAAATCGTCCAGGTTGTTGCTCGCCGTTTAACAATTCAGCGACCAATCTTCCCGTGACATCGAAAACATTGAGTTTCACATCCGAAACTCTCGGAATTCCATAGCTGATTTTGGTTGTAATATTAAATGGGTTCGGAAAATTTTGAGATAAATAAAAATCACCGGGAAGGCTTAATCCGGCAACCGTGCTGAAACTATTATTAACAACATCATAAATAGCAGCATCAAAGATTATTTTGACCCTGTCGGCAAGAGATTTTAAATTTGTTACCGAATTTTCATTTGAATTACCGAGGGCTACCATTTGTGAAAAATAAATTCTTTGAGTATCGCCCGGAGCCATTGAAAAATTATCATCACCAAGACCTAAAATAAATTTTGCATCCTGTGGTGCTAAAATAACGCTTGTATCATACCCATTACATCCGCTTAAATATCCTTTAGAGGGAACCCAGCCTGTCCGTGTCTCGGGGTCACCCGAAAAAACAAACTTTGTCGGGTTCGGAGGGTCGTTCGTAGGGTCATAAAAAGAGCTTCCGTCTAATTTTAGTCCCTGCATCGAATGATACGCTTCATTCGAATTTCCCGGAACTCCTTCACACGGATAATATTTTATCTGAGGAATAAAAGATGAAAAATTCATTGTATCACCGTTAATTTTATTAATCACTCCTCTCAGGACGTTAATGCCGTATGCTCCGTAAACAACTGAATCAACTTCATAAGCATAGCCAAGATTTTTAGTCGTATCACATCCGATATAATTATTTTGTCCGAAATTTATATCAGGATCATCAAATAAGCCAAATCTTAATTTATCCCAGCTTTTATTTCCCTTGTTTATGATTTCATATTTAATAAATTGAACATCATACAATTGGGGTAGTGTATATACCCACGTCGTTAAATGAATTTCAGCATTTAATAAAGGATTTTTTATTCCGCCGCCAAAGCCTTCACCGCTTGTTCTGCTATAGGCAAATGCATCGGTCAGGCAGATAAAAATAGTTTGTGCCGCATCGGGAATTCCCGGTTTATCAATTCCAATATCAAACATTCCATTTTTATTTAAATCCGAATATGGTGCGCCGTAAGGAACCATCTTGTACCAGTTTGCATAATCAGGATTGGTATTTACATTATCATTAACTTTTACGGAATATAATTTGAAATCCGTATTAGTTGTACCGGAAAGATTTTTCACATATCCGGGGCAAAGCTCACCGTTATAAGAACAGGCAAACATTCCAAGATGATTGTCAATCATGCAAGCCGCAGAAAGTCCCATTGTATAGAGGTAAGAATTATACGAGCCGCAGGGCCAGTATAATCCGGGAGAACTAAAATTAGTAATCTGATTAAACACACCCGAATTCCGCATATAACAGCAAATATTATTTGAATTAAGATATGCCTGCTGCCAGACGAACTGGGCATTTGAATTACCGGCATAAATCGAAAAAATAATTGAGATTAATATAAAAGTTTTTTGAAGAATTTTGATTTTCATAATTTCCTTTGATAATTTGTTTTAGTTAATAAAAATTACTTCAAAGCTATTATAAAAAAACACAAAATTGCATATACTGAAATTTCCAGAATTAATTAGTCAAAATCAAGCACGTTATAAAGCAGTTCTATTAACGGTATATTTAAATGGCAGTAATACTCAAAAAGGAATATTCTTGATAATAAATATTAACTTTATAGTTTTCAATATTTATAATAAATTAGGGTTAATTAAACTATTTAGAAGAGATAACAATGTTAAAAAAATTCGGGGAAGATTTAAAAAACTACCGGGAGAAAAAAGGCAAGACATTGTTCGATATTGCGCACGAGACAAGGATACATATTTCCAATCTTGAGAAAATGGAAAACGGTGATTTCAACTTTTTACCCCAGCCGTATGTCCGTGCTTTTTTGAAACAATATATTAAATCTCTCCGCCTGAATGAAGCCGAAATGTTGTATAATTTCGATTTACCTAAAAGCGGTAAATACCAGTCTTTACAGGTTGAAGATAAATCTGAAATTACTCAATCTTCCGAAATTGCAATCGATAAATCTCTGACAAAAGAAACGATTGAAAAAGAACATGTAGTCGAAAAAGAACCTGCGATTAAAAAACATGAGACGGAGGAATTACAAAACTTCGGAAATATATTTGAAGAAAAAAAATATAAGAATCCAACGGAAGGGAAAAAATATGACGAATCAAAAGAACCAATAAAATATTCTTCTTCTAAAAAAGTCGAGATGGACAGCAGTTCGCCTGTTAATGATTATTCCGGAAATATTGCTTTGCCGGGGAAAGGTCAGCCGCGAATTTCGCCTTCATTTTTTAAAACCATCGGGATTGTTTTAGTGGTTTTGCTTCTTGTCGTTGCTGTTTATTTATTGGTGACGCAGGTTTTTTTAACGGATTCAGGTAAATCCAAGCTCGAAATTGTAAGGCAAAATTTTGATGATGTCGTGAAGGAGAGCGAAAAGAAAATTCTCGGCAAGCGCTCCGACGAAGAAATTGCAGATTCTTTAAATAAAGCCCGCTTATTTGCCGATTCTATAAAAAGAAATCAAAATGATTCCATTACTTTGAATGTAGTCGGGTTGGACAAGGGTGTGATTTATGTTACAACGGATACTTTGCTGGATAAAAATATAGATAAAGAAACTTACGGGAAAGAATACAAAGGAACCTGGAAAGCAAAAAAATGTTTTTATATTACATCAGTAAACACAGATTCTTTTGAAGCATATTTGAACGGGAAGAAACTGGAGTTTAACGATAAAAAAATTAAATTGCTAAAAATAACAAGAGAAGGAATCAGTAAGGAAGTAATAAAAATTAAGAAACCGAAACCTGTCGTGAAAGATAGTAGCGAAGTTAATTAGTGTAATAGAAAATAGAATGTAGTAGATAGTAAATAATATAATGTAGTTAGTAGATAGTAGTTAGTAGATAGTGGAAAGAAGGTAGAGAGCAGAAAATGGGAAATTGGAAAATGGTGAAGAGCGAAAGGCTTTGGATGCAAAATCCCGAAGGGATGAAATTATTGTAGAAATTTAAATGTATCCGTTACCGTAATCCCAAAGGGATGAAATTATAGTAAAAACAAATTATCAGGAGTAAAATTATTATTGTTATATGAAGGCATCGGAAGATATTAATAAAAAAATAAATTTATTAAAAGAAAAGATTGCTGATGCTGATTATAAATATTATGTGCTTGCCGATCCTGATATTGAAGACTTAAAGTATGATATGATGATGAAAGAGCTTGAAGCTCTTGAAAAGGAACATCCCGAACTTATCACACCTGATTCACCTACGCAAAGAGTTTCCGGTGAACCTACGAAGAAATTCCAAACCGTTACACATTCCGTACAGATGCTATCACTGGCAAATTCTTATAATTTCGATGATCTTATAGATTTTGATAAACGAATAAAAAATCTTATTCCGAATCAGAAATATGAATATGTTTGCGAATTGAAATTTGACGGGCTTGCAGTTGCTCTTATTTATCAGAACGGAAAATTTACTCTTGGTGCAACGCGTGGTGATGGTACGACAGGGGATGATGTAACAAACAATCTGAAAACAATCAGGTCAATTCCTCTCGTCACGAAAAGCGATACTTATAAAAATTTCGAAGTTCGCGGTGAAGTTTTTATAAAAAAAGATGATTTTATCAAAATTAATGAAGAACAGGAATTAAAAGAAGAAAAGATTTTTGCAAATGCACGAAATACTGCTGCTGGAACACTGAAATTAAAAAATTCAAAAACAGTCGCTTCCCGCCCTCTGAATATTTTTGCATATTACCTCATTTCAAACGAAATAAAATTAACATCACATTTTGAAAATCTGCAGATTCTAAAAAAGTTAAAATTCCCTGTTAATCCTTACACTAAAAAAGTAAGCTCGATCGATGAAGTGAAAAATTTTTGTGATGAGGTAGACATTTTACGGGAAAAACTTCCGTATGAAATTGACGGGGTTGTTGTGAAAATAGATTCATTGCGACAGCAGGATACACTCGGCTCCGTTGCTAAATCACCGCGCTGGGCTATCGCATATAAATTTAAAGCAAAAGAACAGGTTACAAAACTTAAAACCATCACTCTGCAGGTCGGACGTATAGGAACTATCACACCCGTTGCTGAGCTTGAGCCGGTGTTCCTTGCAGGTTCGACAATTTCACGGGCGACGCTTCACAACTTTGATGAAATTAAAAGAAAAGATATAAGGGTGGGTGATTATGTCACGATTGAAAAAGGCGGGGATGTGATTCCTAAAGTTACGGGAGTTGTAAAAGAAAAAAGACCTAAAGGCTCGAAGGAATTTCCGCTGCCTGAACGTTGTCCTGTCTGCAATACCAAACTCGAAAAGCCAGAAGACGAAGTCAGTTTTTATTGCCCGAATTATTTTTGCAAGGCGCAAATACAGGGAAGGATTGAACATTTTGTTTTCCGAGATGCAATGGATATAGAAGGACTTGGTACAAGTATCATTGAAATATTTTTACAAAAAGGATTTATAAAAGATATTGCCGATTTATATAAATTAATAGAACATAAAGAGGAATTAATCAAGCTTGAAAGGTTCGGCGAGAAAAGCATAAATAACATTATAAATTCAATCGAAGAGTCAAAAAAGAAACCTTTCGAAAAAGTATTATTTGCAATAGGCATCAGGCACATCGGTGAAAAGTCTGCAAAAATCATTGCCAAACATTTTAATTCTATAGATAAGCTTTCGACTGCATCTGCAGAAGATATCAGCAGTGTTCACGAAATCGGTCCTAAAATTGCCGAAAGCATTGCTAATTTTTTCAAAGATGAAAAAAGCAAAATTCTTATTGAAAAATTAAAGAAGGCAGGAATAAATTTTAAATCGGAAAAAGTTAACGAAGAAAATCTTAATCCGAATTTTAAATCGAAAACTTTTGTATTGACCGGGTCACTTGAAAATTATACGCGTGATAAAGCAACTGAAATAATTGAAAATCTTGGCGGCAGGGTATCGTCTTCGGTCAGTAAAAACACGGATTACGTCTTAGCCGGTGCGGAAGCCGGAAGCAAGCTTGATAAAGCCAGAAAACTCGGAGTTAAAATAATTTCCGAAAAAGAATTTAATGCGATGATTTAAAATAAAATCAGTGCAGGAAATTCAAACCGAAATTAATATGAAGCCCGCCTAAATCTTTCATAGGCTTATTTAAAAGACTGCTAACCTCCCCCCCGATGACGGGAAGATAATAATATCTGATGTTCATTGTAAGTGCCACGCTTCTGAATTCTATGTATTCCATTCCTACGCCAACATACCCGCCAAATGCAAAATTCGCATTAAAATATCCCAATGCCTGAAAATAACCTTTATCATACGGATTCGTTAAAACAAGAGAAGGAGCTACGCCTGCGGAAACAAACGGTCTGAAGTTCCCTTCTATATCATCTTTAAAAATGTAACGCTGTAAGCCGATATTTAACGGTAATAAATAAACTCTGTTTATTTTATTAGGTGTATAAGAATTTCCGTAATAATCAAACTGCTCAAATTCCTGGGGGTCCGTGACTCCGGTAATACCAAGATTTAATAATAAGTCCGTATTTTTATCTAAATTTTTAAAATAAGAACCGGAAACACCATAGCCTTTATCTGAATATATAAAACCGATTCCCCATCTGTCACGCATGTCTTCTATGCTTTTTAACTTTTCAGGAATGACAGGTTTGTTTTGTGCAAAAACAGTTAATGGAAGAACTATCAATAATGCCAGCAGAAATATTTTACTTTTTTTCATCTTTGTTGATTGTAATAAGTAACTTATTTGATTAATTTTTAAAATTAAAGCGATTTAATTATCGCTTTAGTTTTCTGATATTTTGAACAAAGAATTGATTATTAAAATTACTATTATATATAAATATAGTATTTAATATCTTTGTATTATTTACGTCACTATTTAGACAAAATATTTTCAAAAAGGCTTAATAATTGAACAAAATTGACTGAACGAAGACTAAAGAAATTTAAGGAAGTTGTAAATCAAAGGCAGAAATACATTACCGTAGTTATAGAAAATATTCACGACCCTCACAATGTCAGTGCGATTTTACGAAGCTGTGACGCAGTCGGAATAGACAGGATATTTTTGATTTATAATATAAATAAATTTCCGAAGATTGGAAGGGTTTCATCGGCGAGTGCAAAAAAGTGGATAAAGCTTGAAAAATATAAAAGCGTTGAAGAATGTTTCGCCGAACTGAAAAAAGAGAAATATAAGATTTACGCTACTCATATTTCGGAAAAGGGAAAAAATAAGTCTTTGTATGAAATTGATTTTACGAAGAGAGTCGCGATTGTATTCGGGAATGAACATCTGGGAGTTTCTGAAGATGTTGTTAGCCGTGCAGATGGAAATATGATTATACCTATGTACGGAATGGTGCAGTCGCTAAATGTATCTGTTTCAGTTGCGGTTTGTTTGTATGAAGCATTGAGGCAAAGAGAAGCAAAGGGGATGTATCTCAAATCTCAATTTACGAAAAAGGAGTTGGAGATGAAGTTAAATGAATATTTGAGTAAATAGTAATATTCAGAATTTAGAAAAATAGCAAAAGCGATTTCACAGAGTTACACTGAGAAGACACAGAGATTCATAGAGAAGAAAAATTAAAAAATGAAAAATACAAATAACAAATAACTTAATAACTAATAACAAAAGCATGCTGCCTGACTATTTAAAAAAAGAGCTTCGATTAAAGAACCTTAATAATTTTCTTTTAATCGCGGGACCCTGCGTTGTTGAAAGTAAATCCGTGGTTTTTAAGACATGTGAGAAAGTTAAGGAAATTACTGATAGGTTGAAGATTCCATTTATATTTAAATCATCTTATGTGAAAGCCAACAGGACATCGGGAAAATCTTTCAGGGGAATAGGCATTGAGGAAGCATTAAAAATATTATCGGATGCAAAGAAAGAATTCGATGTTCCGATTTTAACCGATGTGCATTCCGAAATAGAAGCAGGAGTTGCGGCTGAGGTTGCGGATGTATTGCAAATCCCCGCATTCCTTTGTAGACAAACTGAATTGCTTGAAGCAGCGGGAGAAACGGGCAGAGTGGTAAATATTAAAAAGGGACAATTCCTTGCGCCTTCCGATATGATTTATCAGGCAGAAAAAGTTGCCGGTACCGGCAATAAAAAAATTATGTTAACCGAAAGGGGAACCACGTTCGGTTATAACAATCTCGTTGTTGATATGCGAGGACTCGTGATTATGAAAAAATTTGGTTATCCTGTTATTTTCGATGCAACACATTCCGTTCAGATGCCTTCGAAAGAGAAAGGTGTCAGCGGAGGAAATCCTGAATTCATCGCACCGCTCTCACGCGCCGCTGCAGCAATTGGCGTCGATGGATTTTTTATAGAAACTCATCCGAATCCCGCCCGTGCACTAAGCGACGGAAGTAATATGCTGAAGCTCGATAAGCTGGGAGTGCTATTGACAGATTTGCTAAAGTTATATAAGATATAACAAATACGATTTCGTACAAGGACTGAGTGTTGTAACAAGAGTAAAGAATTCTTCCTCCGCCCTGCATGTCATGATAGAGAATTTAATTTTCAAATTTAGCTTTATATTTAAATTTGAATCAATTAAATTTAATTATATTTCCTCTGTGTTTTTTTCTGTTTCTTTTGGAAATGTGTAATGAATTAAGTTTAAAACTTTAATTAATTATCACAATGAAAAAAATAATTTTTATTTGCTTAATGATATTCAACTCCGCTATCAGTTCTTCACAATCAGGATGGTTTCAAACAAATTCACCGGTTACGGGCCTTACACTTTTAAATATTCAATTTACTTCTTCCGGTACAGGGTATGCAGTCGGATTCAACAATGGCTATCAAAGTGGAGAAATTCAAAAGACGACAAACGCGGGATTAAACTGGCAAAGAATCATATTTGATACAGTTTCCCTTTCGGATATTTATTTTAATGATGATAATACGGGTTATCTGATTGGTGATAAAGAATCTATCGGAAAAGGTTACATATACAAAACCACGAACGGTGGAATAAGTTGGATATTACAATACTCAACAACTGCAAACGGTTTTTTCAAAGTAAAATTTTTTGATTATAACACCGGCTTTGTTGCCGGAAAATATAGCCAGGTTTTAAAAACAACCAATGGTGGAATAAATTGGATTTCAAAATCAGGTGCCAACTTAATGGAACCAACAGCGATATGGTATTTTGATGCTAACAATTGGATTATTACGGATAATACGGGAAAGTTTAATAAAACAACTAATGGAGGCGATAACTGGATTACTTATGATTTTTATAATACGGGAATTTCTTTAAATTCGATTTGCTTTTTTAATAGCTCAACCGGAATAGAAACTTCAGTCAACGGTGAAATTTACAAAACAACAAATTCCGGAGCTAACTGGTTCAGATTAGATAGTCTTCCCTGTTATTTATACGGAATAACTTTTACAAATGAAAATTCCGGATACGTTTGCGGCGGCGGTCCTGCGGGAAGTATTTATAAAACTACAAATGGGGGTTATAACTGGACACTTCAGCCTTTATCACCGAATGTGTGGTTTGCTGCAATTTCTTTTATCAATAATTTAACTGGATACGTGACCGAAGAAGGCGGAAGCAGAATATTCAAGACTACTAACGGGGGAGCGGTATTTATAAAAAATATTTCAGGTGAACTACCATCTAATTATTATCTGTATCAGAACTATCCGAATCCGTTTAATCCGGTTACTAAAATAAAATTTGATGTTCCTGTGGATGACCCAAAGGGTACCCCCCGCATTCGCGGGAATGACAAAGTTGTATTAAAAGTTTATAATATCCTCGGCAAAGAAATAGCGACTCTTGTAAATGAAAAGCTTCAACCGGGAAGTTATGAAGTTACATTTAATGGGGATAATTTACCAAGCGGAATGTATTTTTACAAAATTTCTGCAGGAGAATGTATTGAAACAAGAAAAATGATTTTAATTAAATAGTAATTTTTCTTTTACATAAAAATATTAATTAAATATTTTCATTATGAATAAATTTAAAAAAGTAATTCTAATTATTATTATCTTAATCAGCTCAAGATTAAACAGCCAATGGCAGTTAAATTACACCATGAATATGTCTGAATCACTGAACTCTTTATATACTGTGGATACTTTTTCCGTTTGGGGTATAGGAATTAAAAATGGTTATGGTTCAGATACTTCTATTTGTTATAAAATGGTACCGCCGGGAATATGGAAAAGGCTGCCGATACCACGTTTAGAAGATGATGAAGAAGCTACCTGTATTGCAGCAACGGATACAGCAAACGCCTGGTTTGGAAATTTAAATGGAAAGATATATCATACATCCGATGGCGGATATAACTGGACAATAGTTTATGATTTTGGTTGGCATTGGTATGTAAGAGATATACAATTTTCAAGGACCAATAAATTAGCAGGATATGCGAACAGTCAGCCGATAAATGAAACTAACGCTCCCTTCAAGATTATCAAAACAACAAATGGAGGTTTAAACTGGATTGATTATACGCCGGTTACTTCAACGTGGGGATGCGGAGCAGTTGCTTGTGTGACCGATCAGGATCATTACTGGACGAGTATATATGAGGATAACCATGTACCTAAAATTTTATTTACAACTAATAGTGGAACAAAACTGGCAAAGGTCATTGATTAATCCGGCATCTGAATTATCTGCAATTGAGTTTTCTTCAAATAATTTATTAGGTTTTAAAAGCTGCTGGGTGGATACTACTCCGGTATCCTGGCCGGTATATTTGTATAAAACCACAGATGGTGGATTGTCCTGGCCATATTGTTATTTATTATCCAATGCATCTTTTGCTGAAATTGTTACTAACATACGCTGGATTGAAGGCACCACTAATTGGTATTACTCTACTGAGACTTTTAGCGGAAATCGAATATTCAAATCAACAGATAATGGAGAACACTGGAATCCAATGGTATTGAATTTGATTCAAGACCAGGTAGTTTGTATGAGTCTTGTTAAGAAAAATAATAAAGTATGGGGATATGCTACAACAGCTAATCGTTTGATATTTCAACTTGCTGGAGAGTCGGTAGGAATAAATAAAATTGAAAGTACCATTCCTTTGGAATATATGCTTTACCAAAATTATCCGAATCCGTTTAATCCGGCTACTAAAATAAAATTTGAAATTCCTTCTTCAGAAAATGGAAAATGGAAAATGAAAAATGGTTTGGTAACCCTTGTAGTCTACGACGCCCTAGGAAAAGAAGTTGCAACTTTAGTAAACGAAAAATTGCAGCCGGGGGAATATGAAACTTCGTTTGACGGAAGCAAATTATCTTCCGGAATATATTTTTATAAACTCTCAGCGGGAGATTATCAGGAGACAAAACGGATGGTGCTGATAAAGTAGAATCATTGATTCATATGATCAGGAAGATTGGCTGATTAAAAAATTGCATGACTGGACTTGTGAATGAAGTAAAACATTATAATAATTAATTTAGATTTTTATTATTTGAATATTTCTATTGTTTATTAAGAGTTAAACCTCACCCCTGCCCCTCTCCTACAAGGAGAGGGGAGCCGTATGAATATGATTTCGAAAACTCGTATCTTGTTTTGGTATTTTTCTCTAATCTAAAGTTAGTCAATTCGAATTAATATAATTTAAATATTATTATTATTAATTAGAATTTCAACCTCACCCCTGCCCCTCTCCTACAAGGAGAGGGGGATTATCGCTAACGTTATTAGATTAAGTAGCAAAAACCTCACCCCTGCCCCTCTCCTGAAAGGAGAGGG
>PNBM01000082.1 GCA_003135995.1 Ignavibacteriota bacterium
CTGCCCACTTATGGTCCGTGGATACTACCAAAACACCTTATCAGTATATAGATGGTATTTTCGAACAAACTAAACCTTCCCTAAGCGAAAGTATGGACTATTCTAAACAGTTGACCTATCAGGCAAGCCTTAATTATGAAAGAAACTTTGGGAAAAGCAGTTTAGGCGGTTTGTTTCTATTTGAAGCAAAATCAAATGATGATTCATATTTTGGAGCAACCAGAAGAAATTACAATCTGACTATTGATGAATTGGATATGGGTAGTTCAGACCTAGCTGATATCAGCAATTCTGGAGCATCATCAAGCGCTAGACAACTGGGATTAGTTTACCGTGTAAACTATGATTATGACCAAAAATACTTATTTGAAGCCACTGGTAGATACGATGGCAGTTACTATTTTGCACCAAAAAAGAGATGGGGCTTTTTTCCTGCTTTTTCTCTCGGATGGAGGTTATCAGAGGAAAAATTTATGAAAAGTATAGATTGGCTTAATAATCTGAAAATCAGAGGATCTTACGGTGAAGTTGGGTCTCTTGCAGGAAGTGCATTCCAATTTTTAAGTTTGTATAATGTATTTGGACCAGCCGCTGTCCTTGATGGAGGAGCAGTACAAGCGGCAACTGAAGGGACAGAATCTAATCCGGATATTACCTGGGAAAGAGCAAAGAAAACTGACATGGGTTTGGACGGGACTTTATGGAAAGGGTTGTTGCAAATTGAAGCAGATTGTTTTTATGAGTTAAGATCGAATATGTTGGCAAATCCAACAGTTATAGTACCAGTCGAATATGGAGTAAGTCTTAGCCAGGTTAATGCTGGAAAAATGGATAACAGGGGTATTGATTTTACTATAGGAACTAATTATAGTGTTTCAAAAGATCTCCATATATCCCTTAGTGGTAATTTCACCTATGCTAAAAACAAATTACTTCAGGTATTTGAAACTCCGACAACTTATGATAATCCAAATCGCAGAATAACAGGAAGGCCATTAGGCACCAAATTTGGATTTGAATCAATCGGTTACTTTCAGGTTAAAGATTTTGATAGTAACGGTAATTTACTTCCCGGAATTGCTACACAACCTTGGGNNATCCAGGGGATGTAAGATATAAGGATATTAATAAAGATGGCAAAATTGATGATAATGACATAACGGTGATTGGTAATGCCAATATTCCACAGATTATATATGGTATAACTGCTAATGTTACTTATAAAAGCTTTTCATTTGATGTACTATTTCAAGGGGTTGGTAAAACAAGTTTTTTTGGCCCCTGGGGTTATTGGCAACCCTTTAATTCCGGGCGAGGTGCTTGGGAAAGTAATATGGATTATTGGACACCTGAAAATCCGAATGCCTCTCATTGCCGCATTACTCCCTCACCGACAGAAAATAACAGTCAGGTTTCTTCCTATGAGATATTTAATTCTCGTTACTTAAGATTGAAAAGTCTTAGTCNNGGTTGTGAGTAGAAAAATAGGCGTTCAAAATGCCAAAATTTATTTTTCCGGGCAAAACCTGTTAACATTCACTCCAATTATAAATTATGACCCTGAAATAGTCCAATCGGAAGCATTAGATTATCCTCCGCAGAGAGTCATTTCAATAGGTATTAATCTTACAATTTTTTAATATGAAATTAATAAAACATGAAAAATTTAATTATAAATTTTAAGGTAATAATCGTATTGACATTGCTCATGATGAGCGTTGGTATGATCTCTTGTAAAGATTATCTAGATGTAATCCCTAAAGCACAGGTTTCTGATNNAGAAGTATTAGAGGGCCAATAGACTTTTTTGATCATGGGGATAATTATACGGATAACTCTATAAGCCAATATCTTTGGGCTGATAGCAGAGGGCGTTATGTTCTTGGTATTGAAACACCTGGCAGTACCTCAAACTTGCAGCAATGGAGTCAATTTAATAATATACGAGCATGTAATGTTTTCATTTCAAAAGTCGAAGCTTCTAATCTAGATGAAGATTGGAAAAAGTTAAGACTAGCGGAAGCACGTTTTTTAAGAGCATATTTCTATTCGGTACTCTGGACAACCTATGGAGGAGTTCCTATTATAACAGAAGTATTAGACCGGAANNTTGATGATGAATGTACGGCTATAGCTGATGATTTGCCGCTCATACCAGGAACATCTAGAGTTGGCAAAGGTGCGGCACTTACCTTAAAAGGTTGGTGTGAATTATTCAATGCCAGTCCATTAAAGAATCCTGATAATGATAAAACCAAATGGGCTTTGGCAGCTGCAACAAATAAACAAGTGATGGATATGAATGTATATAGTTTGTTTCCTGACCATGCAACTATGCTGTTTCAAGCTAATAATAATAATAATGAAATAATATTTTGCAAGACATATCTGGGAGGAACAAATATTGGAAATAGCAGATCGGGTTTACAACCTATTGGTGTAGTGGGTGGAATTCAGCTATCCTGGTCAGGTGTAAATCCAACCCAGGAACTGGTAGATGAATATGATATGGCAAATGGATTACCCATTACAGATCCATCCTCGGGATATGACCCTCAAAACCCTTACGTAAACCGGGAAAAAAGATTCTATGATGACATTAATTATGATGGATCAATATGGTTGGGTTATGAATCGGTATACTGGACAGGTTCTGGGAGTCTTAATGAACTCGATTTAAATTTCGGGGGTTCTAATAGACCTTGCACTGTCTATCACCCTCGTAAAGGTATAGAACCGCAATTTTGTCAAAATGGCTATAACAACCTAAGTGGTGCTAATTGGGCNNGCAGAAGTGCTTCTTAGTTATGCAGAAGCACAAAATGAGGCGGTTGGTCCAGATGCCTCTGTATATGATGCAATTAATAAGGTTAGGGCACGCGTAGATTTGCCTTCTTTACCGGCTGGCCTTTCTCAGAATGAAATGCGCATTGCGATACATAGAGAACGCAGAGTAGAACTTTGTTTTGAAGATAAACGCTGGCCTGATTTAATCAGGTTAAAGTTGGCTGAAACACTTATACCCGGTTCGGTTCACACCTTTCAAATAACGAAAGTGAATGGCATAAAAGTTTACACATTAGTACCTACAGGTGGTAGCGACAGAGCATTTGATCCTGCAAAGAATTATGTACTTCCAATACCACAATCAGCGATGGATCAAAATAAAAAACTGGTACAGAATCCGGGTTATCAGAACAATTAAAAGTGTAAACTTAATTAATAAATGCAACTAAATTGAATGAATGTTGGGGTTAGTCCTCAACATTCATTTAATTTTTAGGTCAAAAAATTCACTTTTAAAAGTTATAATAACCAATATTTCAAAGAAATACAATATATACTTAACCGAAGACACTTAGGAAAACTTAATTTTTTTCTCAAAAATGAGTGTTTTTTGCTTCTTTAGATAATAAAATTGTATTAGTGAGTTGAGTCTACGCATAGTATTTATCGATTATTGGAGAATTCGGAGCATATTGACTCCCGTAAAGCGGAATGATT
>PNBM01000017.1:0-673 GCA_003135995.1 Ignavibacteriota bacterium
GATATGTTCCTGCCGTTTAATACTGTAGCAATAGCAAGACAACCCTTACCCGCAGAATACATATTGAATATTTCTTCAATGATTACTGATTCCACAGGGTTTATAATAAGTTTTTTGCCTTCACGCATATAACCATAAGGCAACATCTTGCCACCCCCCCAATTTCCCAATTGTGCTGAATGAAGTAAACCTGATTTACTACGATATTTCGTGGTTTCCAACTCAAAAGCATTGATACCTGANNTACTCGCCCAGTGCGACCAATGCGGCTTAATTCCGAAATTATCACATATTTCAAAGTATCCTTCTTTTCTTTACAGAAGTTCATCAGTCTTTTTAATTCAAGTCTTTCTTTTTTCTTTCCGCTTTCCTTTTCCGCAAATTCTGCTATGATTGAGTAGTTGTTATCTTCACAGTATTTTTTCATATCTTCCTGTTGCCTTGTGAAGTCCTGAATATCTGTTGAAACACGTGCATATGTACACACTTGGNNTAAATTGTAAGTCGCATAAAGTATAAATACCATAGCAACTAAGTCTATTATTCTTGCATGAATCTTGGTAATTCTTGTTAATGCCTGACGGGATTTTTAAGAAGATGCGTTCTGAAAACAATTTAAATATGACAAACTGAAAACTCCACAAGATAACGTCCGTTCTTCGCTTCTTGTCTT
>PNBM01000017.1:688-2741 GCA_003135995.1 Ignavibacteriota bacterium
GTTTAGTTTTTTCTTTAAGTTTTGCCGTGTGGCGTAATTGTTTTTTTTCTTCTTCAGTGACATCATAATTCCAATCATTGACTTCACAGACAGGACATAACGTTGATTCATCAAATCCACCTATAAAATCAAAGTGTCCTTCGCATTGATTGCATATAACGTATATACTCATAATTGTAAAATTTATTTAAAAGTAATCATTTGCATTACTAAGTATTTCAAATAATTATTGAAGAAGAAATTTGTTTGTATATTTTAAATTTATTATCAGTGAGTTTTTGAATTTTAATTCGTGCATTATCGAGTTTAAATGAAGTTCTATGTCGGATAATTTGAGAACATTTTATCTTATAATCAACAATATGATTTAAAAATTTTACTTTCCAATTATCGGGTGTAGAATTATCTGGAATATTAATTATTTGAAATTCAGATGATCTTTCATTAAAATCAAATTCACATATATTAAAAAAATCATATCCCAAAATTACTTCATCAACAGATTTGGGGTCATAGGTGAATTTTCTTGTTGTAATTTCATTATCAGAACAATCATATTGTGGATGGTATTTTCCTTCAGAATTGTAAGTTAAATATCTCCATTCATTCTCAGGTTTCCACTTGATATATTTTACATTGGTTTGATAAAGTACACAAGTGGCAAAATGATAATTAGTAAAATCTATTTTTTCTAATGTTTCAGAATAATTTATTGGAAATGGTCCGAAAAAACCTTTTGGTAAAAGGTCGGTATTAAATTTCAAAACAAAACCTGAATTTTGAGCGTAATAAGACCACATTAAAATATTATCAGGTTTTTCAGCAAGAGAAATTACCCCAAATTTTAGATATAATATTGTTGGATATATGTCAGTTAATGTATTAATCAATTGTCGTCTGTCATTAGAATTAAATATTTCTTTAATTCTTTTTTCTGAGATAAGATGAACTTCCTGTAACAATTTTTTTATATAAAATTCGACTCCAATTTTGGAAAAGTCCAATAAATCTCCAGAACAGTCATATTTGTCATTTAAATTTAACGGATGTGATGAATAAAGATAGTGGTTTAAAAAAGCATCAACTGAAAATATGTATGCTAAATTATTAACACTGAAGTATTTATATAATATTTCAGGGTTGTGTGGTTTTTCAGGATTTTTTATACAAAAATCAATACAATTTTTGTCTGGATATTCCTCTATTGTATAAGTTACTTTATTAAATATAAATGATTTGTTCTGTGTCATATTATATTTGATTTTCTAACGCAGATGTTAATCAATTAAGATATCTGGCATTTAATGTCTTTTATTTCATCATACGGAACAAGGGTCAACAATCCTCAATCTTTGGTCACAAGTTTCACTTCCTTATCCNNAAACTACTCATATTTCTAATGCGAAGATAATCAATTCATTTAATATAGTTATTAATCTAACTTGTTTACATAAAGCCATTTAAATGTAGTAGATTTATGCTAAATTTATGGTCAATGGGATGTACATACCAATGTATATGAAGGCAAAGATACTCCTTACCATATTCAGATAATTGTATGGGCAAGACATAAAAATGATTAACCTTAATTCATATGCCATTAAATAAAAAAGCACAACTGAAAGTAATTACTGATTCAATAATTAATATTCTAAGTGATACTAAAGAAGTTTTTAATTATTGCAGGTACTTTTATCAACCAAATAATATAGAGGAAAGAGACTATGCAAATTCTAATTTTAGTATAGAGATTANNTCACTTAGTTCTGTAATATCAGACATTCTAACTATACGAGACAAATTATATGCTCATACAGAAAAAATATTTGAAAATATTGATTCAGACACAAGGGTAACTTATAATATTATCATTACATTCAATCAAATACAAAGTCTAATCAACATTTTAAATGATATTATAGTTGATGTGTTTTTTATAATTTTTGAGTCTGGCTTAGATTTAACAGTACCCTCTGAAACTAATAAAATCAATATTCTTACTTCTTTGGTACGTCTTCGGAAGATTGAGACTGAAGACCTTATAGATTACCTG
>PNBM01000112.1 GCA_003135995.1 Ignavibacteriota bacterium
ATTTTTAATTTTTAATTGAAAGAACAGCCTGGTTATGCACTTCCGGACGAATTTCTTTTATTCCATCACTACTGCGGGTAGGATAAACTCTGTTAGTTAAAAATATAACAATTAAATCCTTATCCCTGTCACACCAGGTACTTGTGCCTGTATATCCCGTATGTCCGAAAGAATTATCGGAAAAAGATTCTCCGCATTGTATTCTGTAATTCGTTGCTTCCGGCTTTGTATCCCAGCCTAATGCTCTTGTATTTAAATACGAAGTACCCGGATATTTCGTCGTAAATAATTTAACAGAACTATCCTTAACGAGATGTTCAAACTGAGAACCTTTTTGATTAACATTTAAATATGTTCCGTCATTTAACATCATTTCCATAAATAAATATAAATCTTTTGCATTTGAAAACAATCCTGCATTTCCCGAAACTCCTCCGAGAATTGAAGCCGATTCATCGTGCACTTCACCCTGAAGCTGACGGTTTCTCCAATACGTATCATTCTCAGTAGGTAAAGCTAACGATTTATCTGTTGGATTAAAACAAGTATTGAACATCCCGAGGGGTACAAAAATCTTATCTTTACAAAACTCATCAAGTGTCTGCCCTGAAATCTTTTCTACAATTAATCCAAGTAAAATTGCATTTAAATCACTATATATGAATCGTGTGTTTCTTTTATATTCTAACGTTACATTATAAATGATATTTAAAGCTTCTTCCTTTGTCTTACATTTTTGATAAAATGGAATCCAGGCTTTGAGTCCTGAATTGTGTAATAATAAATTCTGTATAGTGATATTCTCTTTTCCGTTATTATCGAACTCAGGGATATATTTTATTACTTTATCATCGAGGCTAATTTTGCCTTCATCATATAAAATCATTAAAGCGGTTGTAGTAGCTACCACTTTCGTAACTGACGCCAAATCGAAAATATTATCACTTTTAACCCCGGGAGAATTTTCGTCATAAGTAAATTTTCCGTAACTTTTTTCGTATAAGACTTTATTCTTATCTCCGATTAAAACCTGCGCTCCCGGATAATATTTGTTTGTGATTCCACTTTGAATTACAGAATCGAGTTTGCTAAAATCATATCCTTCCGCATTCGAAAAAACAAAAAATAATATAATAAAAATAAATCTGTGCATCCTTAAAATATATTCAAATTAAAGATTTACTTCAATTTAAATATAAGTACATTTCTTATCAAATCCCGCTATATTTGCAGAATCAGGATAATAATCATTAAAAAAAAACCGGAATCATAATTTATACAATTCCGGTTCAGTAAAAAAATCTTAAAAATCCCTATTTTCTTCTTCTGTTTCTTATTGCAACCATTGAAACCATACCTATGATAAATATTACCGGTAATTCAATTCCAAATAGTCCGCATTTCTTAGCTGCTTTTACAGTTGCTGTAAAATCAAGGTCTTCTTTTAAATCTGCAACTGTTTTATTCCATATTACTTTTGTTCCGTCTTTCTTACCATTTGTTGAAAGGATTTCTCCGGGAAATTCAAATTCATAATTCAATTTGTAATCGCTTGCCCCGAATGTATTCGCATTTGAAGTATCCTGTAAAAGGGTATATTTAAAATCCATTCCATCTTTTCCCTTTATCCAGCTTGATTTTATTTTCGAAAACGATTTTGCATCTGAAAGTTTATTTAAATCCTTAAATTTTACATTCAGAGAGACTTTTATTAGAGAATCAGTCGTTTCATTTTTTTCTATTTTAATGTCACTCACTTCAGAATTTGGTGAAGTATAATTGGCTTTTACTTTTTCTTCAGTGAAACCAAATACACCGAGTTCTTCCCCGGTGACATTTGATGACTTAGTCCAGTATTTTATCGCCATTGATCCTGAACCATCCGATTTTAAAACAGTTTTTTGGTCAACATTAACGCAACCGGATAAATAAAGTGAAAAGAAAATAGATATTATTACAAGTGGTAAAAATTTAGGAAAGATTTTCATAATTTTTATCCTTTCTTTTAAATTTATATAATTTAAGAACTTAATTTTATAATGTCAATTTAGAAAATTGAATGGTACTGTAAAAATAGGAAATTTATTTGAATTTCACAACCGGTATTAATTAATAAATATTAATAGAGTTTATTTTTTAGTAATTTTACAATATTAAATTTTAAACTTTATCAGTCAGGAGTTCTATTCATGAAAAAATTTTTCTTACCAATTCTTCTCTTTTTAATTTTTACAAATATACTACGTACCCAGACATTAATTTCAACTTATGAATTTCCTAATTACAACAAATATAATTCATTTTGGGGTATAGCAGTTGTGAACGATACTTTTAGAATAGGGTCGGATTTTGACGGTACNNTATTCGCGATAGTCTGAGTATTCCTCTGAATTTCAATCATGGTGTGGCTTTTGACGGTACTAATCTCTGGATTGCGGAATATTACCAAAGTTCCGGAGGAAGAATTTTTAAAATTAATTTCAGCGGACAGATATTGGATACAATCCAGACAGGCACTTATGCGCAGGGAATAGGCGGAATCGCAATTTCCGGAAACTTCATCTGGTTTACTGTTTATTATCCGGACAATACTACATATCCTTTTGCTTATGCTTATAAAATGAATTTAACTACGAAAACTCTTGTCGATACAATCCCCCTGCGTGGAAAACAAGTGCAGGGCATTGCGATAAAAGGTGACACGGTGTTTTATGTGAACGATAATTTCCAGGGTGACGCTGAAAGAATTTATGCATACAGAAAAGTAGTGAACGATACAATATTTTCATTTCCTGTTCCGGACCCGGATGGTGATTGCAATCCGAAAGGTATGACCTGGGATGGACAAAATTTATGGTTAATCGCTGACAGAGTAGGTGGTCCAGCATATTCTTATAAAGCTTTATATAAATATGCATTGACCGGTCAGGGAAATCCTATTATTACAACTTCTACGAATTCAGTTGATTTCGGAAATACAGTAATAGGAACGACGGGAAATCAACCCTTGCAGATTAGTAATACAGGAACAGCCAAACTTATAATTACCGGGAAAAATATTTCAAGTCCGAGATTTGGAATTACACCGAACACTGTTCCTGACACTATTAACCCCGGACAATTTAAAAATTATACTTTGACATTTGCTCCTTTGGTTTTTGATACGATATCTGCCCAATTGCATATTTTAAGTAATGATGCTGCTACGCCTGATAAAATTGTATCTTTGACAGGAAAAGGTGTGTTTAACGGTGCGGCAATAAATCTTTCAGCTACAAATTATAATTACAATTCGAGAAGAGTTAATTCATTATGCGGATATAAATTTATAGTTCAAAATCAGGGAAATGCCGCTTTGCAGTTGACTTCTGCAAGTTTTACAGGCTTGAGATACAAAATTGATACTGTGGGTACACATTTTCCTTTGACTATAAATGCACAGGCTTCACGGGAATTCAGAGTTTGGTTTAACCCGAATTCCGCAACAACATTTAATGATTCGTTAACAATTATTTCGAATGCAGTTAATTTACCGACAGCACGGATATTATTCAGTGGCACCGGGATTACCGTGAACTCAAATCTTGGGGATATTTTGTGGCAGGGAATATGTCCTGATAATCCTTTTACGAGTTACAATGATTATCAACCGGTTAGTATAAAACAAATTGGGGATGTTAATGGTGATGGAATAAACGATGTAGTTGTTGCATCTAATAATTATCTTACCACTTGTTATAATGGTAATTCATCTGTTACTTCAGATATACTGTGGATGTTTAATACAGGATATAATAATAATAATACCGGTTCAGTTACTTGGGAAGATGCTATGCAAATTCGGGATGATGTTGACGGCGATGGAATACAGGATGTTGTAATTGGATGTGCAGGCGGAAATGAAATGGTATATACGATTTCAGGTCGAACTGGTCAGCAAATTTGGACTTGGGGAGATTCTATCACATATAGCGATGGCGATATAGAAGAAGTTAAAGTAGATAGAGATTATAACGGAGATGGGATTAAAGATGTATTAGTTTCTGCGAGTGGTTCGGGAAATGGTGCCGGCAGACATAGTGTCGTTTGTCTCAATGGATTAAACGGTCAGGTAATTTTTAATGTAACACAACCTTGTGAATTTACAGGTGATGTTGTTGCGACATCGTTTGGCGGTGCAATCGGGAGAGGAAACAACAGTGGTTCTTATTCCGTGAATGGATTTGATAATTCAGGAAATGCTACCTGGAGTTATACTGTAGATTCCAAAACGTGGAATATGAAAGAAATTCCATCTATAAATACTGATACAGTTAAAGAAATAGTAGGTTTAACCGGATTCAGCGGTAATGTATTTTGTGTAGCGGAAAATGATGGAAGTGTTAACTGGACATTAGGTCTTGGTTCAAGTAATAATGGAAGAATAATTTTGCTTGATGATCTTGACTCGAATGGGTATATAGATTTAACATTGTCAGGACCTACATCTGTATATCGAATCGATTCCAAAACGCATAATATTATTTGGTCTGTTTATCCCGGTGGTTCATTTATCAGGGGTATTGATTTTATAAGCGATGTAAATGGAGACGGCAGAAGAGATATTGCAATTGCCACACAGCAGCCGGGAAAAGTGATGATTCTTTCGGGTGTGAACGGAAGCACGTTATTTGAGTATACATTCGGAAGTTCAATCGATCAAAGAGGCGACAGAGTATCTGCTTTACAAAGTATAGACGGTAACAGCACCACCGAAATAGTAGGCGGATGCAGGGATGGAAGGGTGATTTGTTTTTCCGGTGGTCAGAATGTTCCTGTTGGCATACATAATATTTCGTCTGTGGTTCCGAAGGAATTTTCATTACTGCAAAATTATCCGAATCCCTTCAATCCCGTGACTACAATAAAATTTAATATCCCTAAGTTATCTGACGTAAAACTTATAGTTTATGATATTCTCGGTAAAGAAGTTTCAAGATTGGTGAATACAAAATTAGCTGCAGGTAGTTATACTTACAACTTCAATGCAACTAATCTTTCGAGCGGAGTATATTTTTATAAAATTGAAGCAGGGAATTTCAGTGATATAAAAAAAATGGTAGTAATAAAATAAATTTTTTTGTTCTGGGAATCTCTTTCATTAAGGAGATTCCATGGGATAGAAGCATTAATTCATTATATTCTTGAAAAAAAAATGCATAGCAATAGTTGGTCCGACTGCATCGGGTAAAACTCCCGTTTCAATTGAATTAGCAAAAAAACTCGATACCGAAATTATATCAGCAGACTCAAGGCAGGTTTATAAACATATTCCTATCGCTTCAGCAATTCCTTCTTCAGAAGAAAGGCAGGGAATTAAACATTATTTCCTCGAAGAACTGGAACTCGACGAAAAATTTAATGCAGGAGAGTTCGGAAGAAAGGGCAGGGAAATAATAGATACTATTTTTGCTGAAGGGAAAACTCCTGTAATAGTTGGCGGAAGCGGGCTTTATATACAATCTTTGATTGATGGATTTTTTGAAGAGGAAATTAAAGATGAAGAAATAAGAAAAAAATTATTTGATGATTTGGAAAAATATGGTAAGGAATACTTATATAATAAACTATTAGAAATCGATATCGAATCGGCACAAAAAATTACACCGAATTTTTACAGAAGAATAATAAGGGCACTGGAAGTTTATTATGTAAGCGGAAAGAAAATTTCGGATTTGCATAAAGAAAAACCGGAAATTAATTTCGAAACAGTTCAAATAGGTATTCATCTCGATAGAAACATATTATATGAACAAATAAATAAACGGGTTGACGACATGATATCGAAAGGCTTGTTAAAAGAAGTTGAGTGGCTTAAGGAGAACGGATATCATTATTCTACTCATAACTCACTCAATACAGTAGGAATAAAAGAAGTATTCAAATATTTTGAAGGTGAATATACTTACTATAATATGATTGAAATGATAAAACAAAATACACGAAGATATGCAAAGCGTCAATTGAGCTGGTTCAGAAGAGATAAAAGAATAAACTGGATAAACATTGAAAATAAAATAGATACAGCTGAAATTTTAAAGCTTATAAATTAAAATGAAGGTTGATAAAATATATTTAGATAAGCTTTATAATAAATATAAAAACAAGAACTCTTCAAAAGACCCTATCTGGTTTTTGCATAGTTTAAAAAGTGAAAAGGATGTTGAAGCTACCGCATTGATTTCATCAGCGTACGCATACGGCTTAATCGATGTAATGAATGTTTTATTGAATACTTTTTATAAAAGGATTAATAATAAGCCTTATGAATTTATAATTAATTTTAATCGAGAGAATGATTTAAAATATCTTAATAATTTACATTACAGGTTTAATAATGTAAATGATTTGTTGAGTTTGATTGAAAATATTAAAAATATTCTGATTCAGTTTGGTTCTTTGCAAAATTTATTTTTGTCAAATTATTCTGATTCTGATGAAAATATTTTAAACGCTCTAAAATATTTTGCAAAAAAACTTCACGATATAAAAATCAAAAATACAAAAGCATATTACCATCTCATTCCTGATGTTTCAAAAAATTCAACCTGCAAAAGATTAAATCTATTTTTAAGATGGATGGTCAGAAAAGATGAAATAGATTTAGGTATATGGAGTAAGTCTGTCAGTAAATCCAAATTAATCATTCCCGTCGATACTCACGTTTATCAAATTTCCCGGAATCTCGGGTTGATAAACAGAAAATCCTGCGATATGAAATTTGCAATCGAGCTTACTAATAAATTAAAGGAATTTGATAAAGGCGACCCTGTGAAATATGATTTCGCACTGTGCCATCAAGATATATAATAACTCAATTATAATGATATTATGTAATATTACGTTCCAATCGTAAATTTACATAAAAACTAATCACTAAATTCCGTATTTTTGTAACAACTAAGAATATTTACCATTTATACTTATGAATACCGATAAATTTTACAACGAGAAAACTGAAATAATATGCGAGCCTTCGACAGGAAGGATAAAAATATTAAGGGACAGATATTTATCCGAGCCTTTAATGATTGATGCTGAATATATTAAGTATTATACTGAAGCGCATAAAAAAACCGATGGAATGAATGTCCTTGAAAGAAGGGCCGAATGTCATTCTTACGCAATGGAAAATCTAACTCCAACGATAAAAGATAATGAATTAATCGTAGGAAGTAAAACAAGATACATCCGGGGTGCCATTCCATATTGCAATTATGCAAGCCGTTATATTATTCGCGAATTTAAGAATGAAGAAGCTGAAGCGCAGGATAAAGTAACGGATATAGGTGAAGGCGGAGGTATCGCTAAAGCAAAAGAACTTGCAGCATCGGGCGAATTTGAATTTTTCTGCAAGAAATATATATTGACAAAAGAAGATAAGCATACAATCAAAGAATCAGCCGAATATTTCATCGGTAAAAGTATGCAGGATGTAGGTGATTCACTCTGGAAAAATGTATTTGAAAAGGCTGAATATATTGAAAAAGGCTGGCAGGCGGGACTATACACGGCTCCACACGACCCGGCGCCAGAAGGCAGATACGTTCTTGATTTTGAAACTGCATTAAATCAGGGTTTCTTAAATCTGATTGAAAGGATGAAAAAGAAAATTGCAGAATCTGAAATTACTGATTATGAATCTGCCGAAAAAATTTATTTCTGGAAATCGGGAATCAGGGTATTGGAAGCTGTTATTAAATGGTCTGAAAATTATTCAGCAAAAGCTCTTGAATTAGCTGAAAAAGAAAAAGATTTACACAGAAAAAAAGAACTTCTCGAAATTTCCGAAAGATGCAAATATGCACCTGCGAACACTCCGAGAAATTTTAAAGAAGCAATTCAGGCATACTGGATGATATATCTTGCGGGACATATTGAAGGCGCGCATCTCGGTTATTCACCGGGGAGATTCGACAGGTATATGTATCCTTTTTATAAAAAAGATAAAGATGCAGGGATTATTACAGATGAAGAAGTACTCGAGCTTCTCGAAGCATTGAGAATTAAGATGACTGAACTTGAATATGTTGCTTCATTTTCATGGGCAGGTTTGGGTTCAGGAAATTTATTCCAGAATATGATTATTGGCGGGCTCGATGAAAATGGCAGAAGAGGAGATAACGAACTTTCAAAATTGATTGTTCAGTCTGCAATTAATTGCCAGACGACACAACCGACATTATCTATCTGGTACGATGAATCATTGAGTGAAGGTTTTTTATTGAAGGCGGCAGAATGTGTTAAAACCGGCTGCGGATTTCCCGCATGGTTTAATTTGAAAGTATATGTTAAACACGAAACTGAAAAAAGTAAATTACCTGAATCATTGATTCGCAAATATGCCGCAATGGGAGGATGCACAGAACCGACAATGGAAGGAATGAGCTATGGAGTTGTTCAGGCGGGATTCATAAATCACGGGAAACTTTTAGAGCTTGCACTTTTTGGCGGAGTTGACCCGAGAACGCGAATTAAATTTGATGAAACAAAAATTCCGGAAAATTATGTTGAACTATTTGAGGCATATACTCTACATTTAAAAAATTCAATTAACAACTGGCAAAGATACTGGAATATTGTAATGGCTGCTCACCGTCAAACGTGCAATTTGATTTTTTCTTCCGTACTAATAAGGGATTGCATTGAAAGAGGAAAATCACTCGATGACGGCGGGGCGGTTGTCAACGGTACTCCTACTACACTAAGCAGCGGACTTGTGAATATAGTAAACTCTCTCGCAGTTGTTAAAAAACTTGTAGATGAGAATAAAGAAATTACTTTAAAAGATATAAGAGATGCTTGCAGTAAAAATTGGGAAGGATATGAAAAATTACATAAAAAAGTAATGGATGTTCCAAAATGGGGAAATAATATTGAAGATGTCGATTCAATTTACAAAAATTTGTTTCAAATTTACTGCGGATATGTTTCTTCACAAAAAAATTATCTTGGAGAGTCTTATGACCCTTCTATGCTTGCAATAAGCACGCATGCTCCATTCGGAAAAGTATGCGGAGCTACACCTGATGGAAGATACGCCGGTGAAACGTTGTGTGACGGCGTGACTTCGCCGTTTCCGGGTACGGACAAAAACGGACCGCTTGCTGTTTTACTTTCAGCAGGAAAAATTGACCATACAAAAATTCGCGGTGGTTTGCATAATATGAAATTCCATCCTTCCGCTTTAAGAGGAATTCAGGGGTCTAAGAAATTAATAAGTTTGATTAAAACATATTTCGATTCACCGGGATTTCAGTTGCAATTCAATGTTGTGGACAGCAGGATGTTAAAAGATGCGCAGTTGCATCCTGAGAATTACAGGGATTTGATTGTGAGGGTTGCGGGATTCAGTGCATTTTTTGTGGAACTCGGCAAAACAATACAGGATGAAATAATCAAACGAACCGAACATATGCTCTAAAAATCTTAATTATTAATTAAATATAAAAATTAGATTACCAAATTATCTGACTGAAAGATAAAAATAAGTGTTAAATAATAACGATTTTAAAAATAAAAACAATAATACCTCACCCCCGGCCCCTCTCCNNCTCTCCTGAAAGGAGAGGGGAGTCAACTTCATTCTCATTCAAATGATCGGAAATACAAAGCTTTGATCATGAACATTCAGGACCTTTCATTTCAGGATGGTCCTGGAATAAGAACTACAATTTTTTTTAAAGGCTGCCCATTAAAATGTCTTTGGTGTTCAAACCCCGAAGGTCAGAATTTTTATCCTGAACTTATGCATAATGAAATATTATGCACGAAAAGTTATGAATGCAGGAAAGTATGTCCTCACAATGCAATTACAATCAACAATAATAATTATCCCGAATTCGATAGAATTAAATGCAAAGTTTGTGAAACGAAAGATTGTATAAACGCGTGCAATTACTCAGCCCTTAAAATTGCAGGTGAGTATTATACAGTCGATGAATTAATAAAAAAAGTATTACCTAATATTGCTTTCTATGTTAACTCAGGCGGGGGATTAACCCTTTCCGGCGGTGAACCTCTCGCACAACCTGAATTTGTAAAACTCCTGATACAAAAATCATCAGAATATAAATTAACTGTNNTGTGGTTACTTCAGCTGGAACGAAGTTGAAGAATTCATCGATAAACTCGAATTTATCTACTTTGATTTAAAATGCATAGATGATGAATCTTATCTTGAATTTACTGGTTCCAATGAAAAAATAATTTTGGAAAATCTCACTAAACTATCAAAAATTGATTCCTCAAAAATAATAATTACTATTCCGGTTGTTCCGGATATTAACGATTCTGCAGATATGATGAATAAGGTTATTGAATTCTGTAAGAAACTCGGAATACAAAAAATACGACTCCTTCCTTACCATACATTCGGGAAAGGTAAATATAATGACCTCGGCAGGGGGTATAATTTCAAGACAACGAGGGATTTAAATCCCGCTGATTTGCTGCAAATGAANNAAGCAGGTATAACTTGCTGGATAGAATAATTCGATTATTAAGAAATTAGACTTGAATATTAATATACAGTTATTTAAAATACAATAACAGTAAGTAAGTTATTAATTAATAAACTTACACAATGGTTGTAAATATTAAACATATATTTCTCCGTTTGCAACATTTAAACGTTACCCTCACTTTTACATTTCTATATATATTTAATTTTAAATATTAATTAAAAATGAAAAAAATATTTACAGTATTTTTTCTGTTTTCNNCCTTTTTTTTATTAAATCCTTTTACGAGGGCACAATCTAAAATTAATAATCTGAATGTTACATCAAAACAAAAAAGTTCGGGCAATACTATGCGAAATGTCATGTCCTCAACTCCTAAGCACTCTTTCGATGTACTAAATTACAAATTGAATCTGAATATTTATGATTGTTTCAAAATGCCGTTTCCCCACAGCTTTTCAGCGACTAACAATATTACTTTTCGGGTTGATTCAACATTAAATTCTATTAATCTGAATGCAGTAAATTATTCTTTGATAATTGATTCAATTCTGCTGACTAATAATTTTCATTTAAACTTCACACATGTTTCGAATATTTTGACTGTAACTTTAAATAGAACTTACATTCCCGGCGAAATAGTAAATTTAAGCATATACTATCGTCACAATAATGTCATAGACACTGTGTTCTTTACAGGTAATGGATTGGTATATACTGATTGCGAACCGGAGGGAGCGAGGTGGTGGTTTCCGTGCTGGGATAAACCTTCGGATAAAGCTACTACCGATATAACTGTAAAAACACCTTCAAATATTTTACTCGGCTCAAACGGCAGACTTGCTGATTCTATAAAAATTGCTGATACAATTTATTATCATTGGGTAAGCAGTGANNGTTGTGGTTGCAGGCAGCAGTAATTACAGGTTAAGTTTGCAATACTGGCACAAGTTATCGAATCCGTATGACAGTATTCCAATCAGGATATACTATAATAGCTGGAGAGACCCTTCGAGATTAAGAGATTCTATTAAAATGCTGACTAATTGTTTCTCTCAACTGTTTTGCGAATATCCTTTTGAAAAAATCGGTTTTGCTGATATTGATAGCAATACATATGGTGGATGTATGGAAAACCAGACATTGATAACCGTATTTCCGGGTTCATGGAATTATCTCATGGCAGCTCACGAGTTTGGACATCACTGGTTTGGAGATATAATCACCTGTGGAACCTGGGCTGATATATGGCTTAATGAGAGTTTTGGAACTTACTGTGAAGCATTAGCCGAAGAGTATTTTAAAGGTGAAAACAGTTATAAAAATTATATGACGCAGATATTTAATTCATATATTTGTTGTAACAATAACCAGCCTATTTATAATCCAATATATTTGAATTATACACCACCAAAAGGACAGATTTTTGGGGGGCTTNNTTTTATTATCCGATAACATATGCAAAAGGTGCTTGTGTACTCTATATTTTAAGAAATGTTCTTGGGGATTCATCCTTTTTTAATGTTTTAAGAAGTTATCTTAATGATACAAACTATAGATTTAAAAATGCTACCACAGATGATTTTACTTCTAAAATAAATCAGGTTACAGGTCAGGATTACTCCTGGTTTATCGATGAGTGGATTAAGCAAAAAAATCATCCGATATATTTTAATGTTTATGGAATAACCAATCTGGAATCATTTTGGCGTATTAATTACAGGACATATCAAAGTCTTGCTTTTTCACCATTTCATACTATGCCGTTAGAATTGAAAATATTTTTTCACGACGGTACTGATACACTGATTAAAGTTTTTAATAACA
>PNBM01000261.1 GCA_003135995.1 Ignavibacteriota bacterium
TAACATTTAACATTTAATATTGAACGAAGATGAGTTCTATTAAACATTTATTTCATATTAATACACCAAGAGAAAAAGTATTTAAAACACTTACTACGGTTGATGGAATAGCAAATTGGTGGACTGTAGAAACCAACGGTGATGCCAAAGAAGGTGGAACTCTTGAATTTCGTTTCAAAAATGAGTTTAAAACTATCCTAAAAGTTACAAATACAGTTGATAATGAAATCGTANNGCACTGGAGGACCTGAAGACTGGATTAATACAAAAATAACTTTTCATCTGGATGACCACGACAGTAAAACCAGAGTCCGATTCGAGCATTCGGGCTGGAAAGAACAAAACGATTTTTATGCACAATGTTCATACCACTGGGGCGCTTTTATGGAAAGTCTCAGGCAGTATTGTCAGAAGGGTATAGGTGAAGCTTTCGGAAGTCCGAATTACAGGATTTAATTTAAAATATTATAAAATATGATTAACATAAAACAATCGAACGTTACCGTCATGGCAAAAGATTTAAATAAATCAATTGCGTTTTATGAAAGCATCGGACTAAAATTAAAAAAACGCTGGGGAGAGCATTACGCACAGGTTGCTTCTGATGATTTAATTATCGGGCTTCATCCTTCAAGTGATAACAGAAAAGCGAGTTCGCAAATTTCAATCGGCTTTATGATTAATGATATTAAGGATGCTGAAACATTACTTACAAAAAACAATATTAAGTTTAAACGTGGCGATGGTAAAGCAGGAATNNTTTCTTAATTAACGTCGTTTTTTTTCTTTAATTTATATTAATTTTAATTAAACAAATTTTAACTAAATAAAAAGAATATGAAAAAACTCATATTTATTTTTATAATAACTCTTAACTTATTTAATACTGTTAAGCTCAATTCACAATGGGTATATACTAATGGACCTTATGGTGCTCCTATACAGGCTCTTTTAACAAATGGAATTTATACTTTTGCGGGCTCTGGGGGCGGTGGCGTTTATGTATCTGGTAATAATGGAATAAATTGGNNTCTGCTACAAATATATATTCTTTTACTGTTCTTAACAACAATATTTTTGCACGGGCTTATGGCGGATGTTTCAGGTCAACAAATAATGGTGTGTCATGGACACCTGTAAATTCAGGTTTAACAGCAAGTGATGTTCATGCACTTGCCGTTATTGGGAACAACTTATTTGCCGGGACATTTTCCGGAATGTTTCTTTCAACTAACAACGGAACAAACTGGACTGCAATCAATAATGGTTTAACTAATACTACAGTTCAGACATTAGTAGTCAACGGTTCAAATTTGTTTGCGGGTACATTTGGAGGCGGAGTTTTTAGAAGTACAGATAACGGTGCTAACTGGACTCAAATAAACAATGGACTCGGAAGTATTTATATCTATGCAATGACTTCATCCGGGGGAAATATTTTTGCGGGTGGTCAGGNNAATGGAAATAACTGGTCGACTATAAATAACGGGCTTTTAAATACTAATGTTATTGCACTTGGCTCGAACGGAAGTTTTGTATATGCAGGAACATCAGGAGCCGGCGTTTTTGCCACCACAAATAACGGACAATCCTGGTTTAATTCAAATGTTGGTATTGAAAATACAATTATTCAGGCTTTTACATTTTCGGGAACTGATGTTATTTCGGGTTCACAGGGAGGAATATATTATTCTTCCAATAGCGGGCTGTCCTGGGTTATTAGAAATAATGGAATGAGATTTTTACTTTGTCAGACAATCGTTCCTCACGGAAATAATCTATATTGTGGAACATGGGGAGAAGCAGTCGTAATTTCTACAGACCAGGGCTTGAATTGGCTGTTTATCAGTAATTATATGACAAGTAAGGTAGTTTATTGTTTTATTTCAGTTGGCACAAATTTATTTGCAGGAACTCAGGCAGGGGTTTTTAAATCAACTGATTATGGCTCTACTTGGACTCCATATAATATTGGATTGACAGATTTAACTATTTTTTCAATTGCTCAAAATAATTCTAATTTATATGTAGGGACTGGAAGTGGTGTTTCATATTCGCCCAACNNCGGAGGTCTATCCTGGACCAACATCAGCTCCGGACTTCCACTTTTACCCGTATATTCTCTTGCGTTTATTGGAAATGATATTTTTGCAGGTATCTGGACCGGGGGTGTATATAAATCTACTGATAATGGTACATCCTGGAATCCGGCGGCTAATGGACTTACAAATAACGTTGTTATAACTATGGCTACAATCGGTTCAAATCTCTTTGCCGGCACACAATCAGGATTATTCAGAACAACAGATTCCGGAAATAACTGGAGTGCCGTTAATAGTGGGCTTGGTACAACTTATATTCTATGTCTAAATTCATATAATTCAAACCTGTTTGCAGGAACCTGGAACGGAGGTGTTTATTATTCGTCAAATTATGGAAATAACTGGAGCAATATAAGCACAGGTCTAACTAATTTAGACGATAGGGCTCTAACNNATTATCCGAATCCGTTTAACCCCGTAACTAAAATAGAATATCAGATTCCGTTTGAAAGCAAAGTGAAAATTATTATTTATGATGTGGAAGGTAAAGTAGTAAAAATTTTACTGAATGAACAAAAATCTCCCGGTA
>PNBM01000290.1:0-336 GCA_003135995.1 Ignavibacteriota bacterium
CAAATCTCCTTTCAAAGCCGACCATCAGCATATACACCATCGTTTGCTGCAGCTGGGATGCACCCATTTACAGGCAACACTTATACTAATTTCTGTTAATCTTTTTTTCATTGTATTGGCTTATTTGCTCCGGGGAATCGGAATTGTCTGGCTTATGGGTGTAATTTTAGGATTAGCCAGCCTGATGTCGTATATCCTTGTAACTAATGCAAAAGAAAGAAGCAAGAAAGAACTTGATTCCGTTATTTCTGTATACTTTGCTGTAAAAATCCATCAGTATAGAAACAGGAAAATAGGAATAGCAGAAAAACAGCCCATAAGGATTCCTACTTATAT
>PNBM01000290.1:347-2220 GCA_003135995.1 Ignavibacteriota bacterium
GCTTTCTATATTTGGTAAGTTTGTTTCTCATTTTAAAAGGAAATTCAAACTGATAATGGATAATTTCTGGTACTATTTCAAAAGATATGTAATTGCAATATTCATTATTGTACTTTTATTGTTTTTCCCTGCCAGGAGATTTCTAAGGCAGCATGGATACTTTCTTTTTGACAATAAAACTCTGAATGAGGCTTTATTATGGGCACACCATGACAGTATTCGTGTTGCCGACTCATTAAAAAGAATTAAGATTGAATCTAACCTGCCGCAAGATAAACAACAAGATTCCACAGTTAAATCAAACAAGGAAGAAAGTCCTGCGCTTGCACGGGATATCAGAGATACTTATTGTATTATTATTGGCACCTTTTCCAATCCTGAAAACGCCAGGCAGGCGGCTGGAAAATATCGCAGCCGGGGATATAAAACAAGTATAATCAGCATAACCGGTAAAAATGGAGTAAAGACAGAATTAGTTTCGGTTAAAACTTTTAATAGTCCCGACGAAGCTGCCAGATTTTTAAAGGAATTCAAAAGCAAATATGATCCTGAAGCCTGGATCTATTCGCATAAATAGCATTTAGCATTGCATTATCTGTGTTCGGCATTTTGAATAGCTTTGCGATTAACGTTTCGAGGTGAATTAAATGCATTTTCTCACGAATTGANNGGTGCAGAGCACCGTAATATTTGTAGCAGATAAATACTCTTAGTGGAAATCACAGGTGCAGCGCACCGTGATATTTATACTAAATAATTATAATAAAGTAAATTTATTAATGAAGATATTGCCGTAACAAATTGCGATATATATTTATGACGATCGTTTTTGTATTGCAAGCCTGAAAACATTAGGCTGTCTCTCTGGACAGCCGTTTTTAATTTATCACTAATTCATAAGAGTACCTAAGAACTCTGTTAATCTTCTGAGGTAAGAAATATCTTTGAAATCCCTGGTTCTGTTTGTTTTCAGAAACTCCTTAATTTTCTCACTGTTAGCCGGAGATATTGAGTAAAGCCTCTTCCTGTTCAGGCTTTTAAAAACGAATGTATTATTATTTGTTAACCTGAAAATGTAAACAGGTACTTCAACATAATTTACTTTCTCAAAAAGTACTCCATTTTTACGGATAAGTTCGGTTCCTGCAGTTTTATAAGTATGTAAAACGAAAAGTGATAAACTACCATCATTTACTACTTGTGCGAAAAATTCACCCGAATCGGCAATAGCATTCCTTTTCCCTTTGATTTTTCTGAAATATATAGTTGAATCCCCGTTAAGATTCTGAAAATGAAATTGTCGGATTGCCTCTTTATCCAGCTTAATTACATTATTCGATTTGGGTTCCTTCCAGAAAAGTTCATCCAGTAACCCATTGTATTTTATAAATTTATTTCTTACGATCTCTCCGTTTGACAGATAAATATCTCCCGGAAGCCATTCTGAATTAAAATAGGTTGTACCATCAATAACTTGATCTGGCGTGAAAAGTTCTCCGGTCAGACACAATTCAGAACTTTTTATGTCAATATTATCTATGGGAAAGGATTTTTGACCTTGCAAACTCTGAAAAGTGATGATCAGAACAATTGTGTAAATGAATATTATTTTGGCTTTCATATTTTCACTCTGATTTGGATTTTACANNTGAACACTGATCCGGTATTTTCCGTGAAGATCAGAAGTATAGAATTCGATTTGCAGCTTTTCTTTAATATGCATTTTAATTTCAGGATCCCACAACAATACCTGTCTCAAATCGGGAATATGATTATTATTAAGCGAGATATAAGGATCGGGTTTTGTGAAGCTCTGGCTTGAAATAGCCTGGTATCTTATAGTTGGCGTCTTAAACTGGATATTATTAATTTC
>PNBM01000290.1:2303-2575 GCA_003135995.1 Ignavibacteriota bacterium
AAATCAGGAAGAGGGAGATAATCCGCAGGAAAAACTCTTGAATATGGTTTGTAATAAACCCTTGGAATTGCTAAAGTAAGTTCGGTTTTTTCCCCGGTATTTGTTTCAGTTCGTTCAGTGTAATATCGTAGAACTTCAGAAATCTTCAGGCTCCGGATCAGGTAAGACCTGATACCCGGACCAGCTAATAAATCTGATGGGATATACGGTTTGGTTAGTTTGAATTTATCATCAAGCTCTAAAACTGCTTTTGCATTCTCTTTTAGCCTGAT
>PNBM01000110.1:0-196 GCA_003135995.1 Ignavibacteriota bacterium
CAATGATTATTGAAATAATTATACTGAATTATTGTCGCAAGGAATAATCGAAAATGGTAAGATCAATTATAAAAATCATGAGGGGTTTCAGATTTATTTTCAACTCATTTAAATAAAAATAATTTTATATAATTAATATAAGGATAATAAAATGAGAACAAATCTTGCGAAGAGCAATACAGCATACAAGCAATAT
>PNBM01000110.1:212-22222 GCA_003135995.1 Ignavibacteriota bacterium
TTCAGATTTTTTCATAAATTCGAAAAAGGTTCAAATTGCAAAGCCTGGTTATTCAGAATTATGAAGAACTGCTTTATTAACAAATACAGGAAAGATAAAAAGAAATTGGGTACGGTTGATATTGATGATATTCAGAATTTTTATGATTCCATCAGGCGGGATGTGGTCGCACCTCACGATCTTGAATTTGAAATTTATTCAAAACTGTTCGATGATGAAATGACTGTAGCACTTGAATCTTTAAAAGATGATTACAAGACAGTTTTAATCTTATGTGATATTGAAGGATTGAGCTATGAAGAAATTGCTGAATTTATCGATTGTCCCGTTGGAACGGTGAGAAGTAGGCTTTTCAGGGGCAGGAAACTTCTCCAGGAAAAGTTATATCATTATGCTTTATCGCGTGGGTATACAACCGATAATTCTTTCAGCAGTAATTAATAAATATTTATTTTAAATAATTTTTTTGTTCTCTGTTATATATACTCATTCACAATCTCCGGATTGTTAATGTTTATAGATTTTCTTAAATGTGCTAACTTCTTTATCTTCTCATTAAAAAAATTTTAAACCAGAATTAAAACTATTCTTCTCTTTGTTGCAACTGTAAAATCTCTGATTTTTTATATTTTTGAAATCTAATCCATTCGGATTAGTTCCTTTTTCATCCCTGTGTACTATTACATAATTAACTGCATTTCTTTATTTTAAGCAAGATGTTTTATAAAAATTAACAATATTATAAGATGTATAAAACAGAACGATACTAAGGGGAAGCATTATGAAAAAGTTGATAATGATAGTAGTATTAATTGTTTGTTTTACGGGATTAGCAAAATCTCAAAAATCGGGTTTCGGTTTGGGTATAATGTTCGGAGAACCGACAGGAATTTCATTCAAGGGCTGGTTATCAGAACGCTCCGCAATTGACGGTGGTTTAGGCTGGTCATATGCTAACGAAGGTTCTGTTCAAATTCACGCGGATTACCTATATCACTTTTACAACGTTTTTGAGACGCCTAATATCCCTTTATATCTCGGAGTCGGCGGCAGAATTAAATTAAAGAATAACGAACATAATTCCGATATGAGACTCGGAGTCAGGATTCCTTTTGGAATAGCTTATCAGTTCTCTGAGGTACCGGTCGACGTATTTTTAGAAATTGTACCTGTTCTCGATTTGAATCCATCGACGAGCGGTTCGATTAATGCGGCATTAGGAGTAAGATATTATTTTAAATAATTTTTACAAATACATACTTATATACAGGGCATATAATACATGACCCGTATATTTTTTAAAAATGAAAAGTAAAATAAACAAAATCAGATTGTTGGTGATTGAAGATAACAGGATACTTCGTGACGGAATAATATCCATATTAAAAATGAATCGGGATATCAAAATAATTGCCGGTTCAGGAAAAAATGCCGATACTATTCTTAAAATTCACAAACTGAAACCAAACATTATTCTCCTTGATCTCGGACTGCGCAGCCGGAATAGCCTTACGCTGGTCGAAAAAGTAAAGAAAGAATTTCCCGATTCAAAAGTTATTGTAATGGACCTCGTTCCTGTTCAGGCTGATATCATTCAGTTTGTAAAAGCCGGCGCATCGGGGTTTATTTTAAAAAATGCGACACTCGATGAATTCATTACGACTATCAGAGCAGTTGCTGAGGGAGTAAAAGTCCTTCCTCCTCAGCAAAATGATTCCTTGTTTATGCATATCATTGAACATGCAATAAAATCCGGGAACACAAAATTAATAGATGCGGTAAAAATGACAAAACAGGAAAAAGAAATACTTGTACTTATAAGTGATGGGAATACAAACAAAATAATTTCTAAGAAAATTAATATTACAGAATACAGTGTGAAAAGTAATGTACACAATATACTTGAGAAACTTGCACTTCGCACACGAATGGAACAATCAAACTATATTCCGGTTAATGGTGCAGCTAAAACATTTTCAGAAAGTATATCGATAATTAATAAATAAGATTCATAGTAGTTAGTATCACGTGTTTGAAAAATAGATATACAATTGTTCTTTCTCAATAGACCGACTATTAAGTGTTGTGTTATAATATAATAGCTCCTCCTGATTTTTAATCCCCTGATTGAAATTGGGTTCTATTTATTAAGATAATCAATTTTTATGATTAACAACATTTTAATATTATGATACAACCTTAATAGTTTTTATGATAGTAATATCCCTTATTTGGGCTTTAGCCATCAAAGAAATATCAAAAAGGACTAAAGCCCGGATTTGGGTTAATGAAAATAACAATTGATTGAAAATGTTCTTTATTATTTTAAGAGTTCTTTGCGCTTATCCTTCGCTGTTATGGCTCTTCGCCTTTACTTTATAAACTTGATGAACTTTATGAACCTGGCAAAATTTATAAACTTTAATAACTACTATTCTATATAAAATATAAATGAAAGTACTTTTAATATATCCTGAATATCCGGCAACATTCTGGAGCTTTAAACATGCTCTGCCATTCATTAATAAAAAAGTATCCCTGCCCCCGCTTGGTTTATTAACAGTATCTTCATTGCTTCCCGCTGAATGGGAAAAAAAACTAATAGATTTGAATGCTTCTGAATTGAGTGATACTGATATTTTATGGGCGGATTATGTATTCATTAGCGGCATGGTTGTTCAAAGAAAATCCGCAAAGGAAGTCATCAAAAGAGCTAAATCATTCGGAAAGTTTGTAGTAGCCGGAGGTCCCTTATTTACAAATGAATATTTAGAATTTGAAAATGTTGACTGCTTTATCCTGAATGAAGGAGAAGTTACAATTCCATTGTTCCTCAATGACCTCGAAAATAATATCCTGAAGCATGTTTACGCGTCAGATGAAAAACCTGCATTGATAAATACACCCGTGCCCGACTGGTCATTAATTAATTTGAAAGATTATGCATCATTATCTATTCAGATTTCCCGCGGCTGTCCCTTCAGTTGTGATTTTTGCGATATAATAATAATGAACGGAAAAGTTCCGAGACTAAAATCACCCGAACAGGTTATAAATGAAATGGAAGCATTATTTAATATCGGATGGCGCGGTGGTGTTTTTATAGTGGATGATAATTTTATCGGAAATAAAATTGAAGCCGGACATATTCTTGAAAAAATAGTTGAGTGGATGGAAGAAAAAAATAAACCGTTCACTTTATTTACTGAAGCCTCGATAAACCTTGCGGATGATAAAAAGCTGATGAAACTTATGCAGAGAGCGAATTTTGATTCCGTATTTATCGGCATTGAAACTCCCGAAGAAGCCGGACTCCTGTCCTGCGGTAAATTACACAACACGAAAAAAGACCTTGTTGAAAAAGTAAAGATAATACAACAGCATGGTCTTGAAGTTCAGGGTTGCTTTATACTCGGATTCGATACCGACACGCAATATACTTTCGACAATATGATAAAATTTATTCAGAAAAGCGGAATCGTAACGGCTATGGTCGGTCTGCTTCACGCAATTCCTGAAACCAAATTATACAAGAGACTGCACGAAGGAAAAAGAATTTTATCGATACCGACAGGTGATAACACTGACTTCACATTAAATTTTATCCCCGTTATGAATATAGATTCATTGATGCTGGGATACAAAAAAGTTCTCGATACAATTTTTGCTCCGAAATATTATAACAAAAGAATTATAACATATCTTAAAGAATATAAAAAAATTGCTGTCAATAAGAAATTATCATTGCGCATGCAGCTTAAAGCATTTTCGAAGACAATCTGGAAACTTGGTATTACACGCAGAGGACAAATTCATTTCTGGAAATTAATGTTCTGGACAATTTTTATAAAACCCTCTTTATTATCAGAAGCCGTTACACATTCAATTTATGGATATCATTACCGGACGGTGTTATTTAAAAATAAAGAGCAACAATAAATTTTTTTCAAATTCAAAATATTATGAAAAATATTTTGGAAAAACAATAAAATTCACATGAATATAAAAAAATTAAAAATCGGCGACCTGACTGCTAAAATTCCTATAATACAGGGTGGAATGGGAGTAAGAATTTCTCTCGCAAATCTTGCTGCAGCAGTCGCAAATGAAGGCGGAATAGGCGTTATAGCTACCGCAGGCATCGGCTTTGAAGAGCCCGATAAAGACACTAATTTCCTTGGCGCGAATATCAGGGCCCTGAAAAGGGAAATTTTAAAAACGAGAAAACTGACAAAAGGAATAATAGGCGTCAATATAATGTGCGCTTTGACAAATTATGGTGATATGGTTAACACCTGTATCGACCATAAAGTCGATATAATATTTTCAGGCGCCGGACTTCCGCTTCACCTTCCCGAGTATTTAAAAAAAGATTCTGTTACAAAATTAGTCCCGATTGTTTCATCGGCAAGAGCCGCAGGTATTATAGCAAGAGCATGGACTGATAAATATAATTATCCGCCCGATGCCGTAGTTGTTGAAGGTCCGATGGCAGGCGGACATCTTGGATTTAAAGTAGAACAAATTAATAATTCGGATTTTATTTTAGAAAAACTAATTCCTGAAGTTGTTGAAACAATAAAACCTTTCGAGAAAAAATATAATAAACCAATACCCGTTATTGCAGGAGGTGGTATTTATACAGGCGAGGATATTTATAAATTTTTTCAGCTCGGAGCATCCGGTGTACAAATGGGCACAAGGTTTGTAGCAACATTTGAATGCGATGCCTCTATGGAGTTCAAGCATAATTATATAGAATCAGTCGAAGAAGATATCGTGATTATAAAAAGTCCCGTCGGTATGCCGGGAAGAGCTATAAAAAATGAATTTATCAAATCGGTCGAAGAGGGAAAAAAACATCCTTTCAAATGCCCTTATCACTGTATAAAAACCTGTGACTTTTCAACCACGCCTTATTGTATAGCACTTGCGTTAATGAACGCTTACAAAGGAAATCTGGAATTCGGATTTGCATTTGCAGGTGCAAACGCATACAGGGTAAAAGATATTATTTCCGTAAAGCAATTGATGAAATCTCTCGTACAAGAATACATCGCAGCAGAAATGATTCTGGACAGAAATGGAAATGAATTAAATGAATATAAATTTAACGGAACAAATGGAAACTAAATAAATTATAAATTATGAATGTTGAATTCTGAATAAAGGAATAAGAAATTGGTATTACGAACTAAGAATAAAAATTAAACCTGCTCTTCTCTAAAACCCGGTGAATTTCTACGTGTCTCCGTAATAAAATCTCTTGCTCTTAATTTTTAATTTTACAATTTTGATACATATCACAAATATAATTACAAATGGATAATATAAAGACTGAAATCTGGAAAACAATCCAGTCTATGAATCGTCTCTGGACAATCGAAAGCAAACCCGATGAACTGGTAAAATACTTTCATAAAAATATGGTAGCTGTTTCACCTTCAGACCGCTTACGTATTACAGGTCAGGAAGCTTGTGTGAACGCCTGGAAAGCATTTTCTCAGATGGCAAAAATCCAATCCTGGAAAGAGCTTGAACCCAAAATAGATTTATATGGAGGAGATAATTTTGCTATCGTTACATACTATTATGAAATCACCTGTGAAATTGGCGGGCAATCAATGAATTTGCAAGGTCGCGATATGTTATCGTTAATTTTCGAAGACGGCAAATGGCTTATCATTGCTGATCATTTCTCCCCTTACCCGCAGCAAAGTAGTTCATGAAGTTTGTAAAATGCTCTTTTTTAATCTATTTTGTTTTCCTTTGTCACCGGGGTTTACACCATCCTGTCTGGGTGGTAAAAGTTCTTGATATTTTTTACGAACAGCAAAGACATTTATATATATTCTAATAATAAGTTTACAAAAATGATAAAACATACATTCACAATTTTAATTATATTCCTGCTGAATATAAATTTATTCGGACAGACAACAGATTCAATTAAAAGCGAAGGAATCACGAGTCCTTTGCATCAGGCAAACATCGGGAAAATCACGTTCATGGGAAATGCAATTCCTATGGATGAATACAGGGAGATTGATTTTCTGAAAACTATCGAATTAACCGATTCAACGGATTTTAATATCAGAACATATCTTGGCAATTCTTTAACCGGTTATTTGCACATGCTGGCGCCCGGGTTATCCGTTAAAGAACTTAACCAAAAAGGTAATTACCAGTTTTCATTTTATATAGATGACAGTTTGATTTACAAAGAAAATCTGAATCCGCGTGCAGGTACGGATGAAAGCAAAATAACGAGAACCGTTTTTCGTGTGCCATTAATCAGTACGAGTAAAGAAGATTCCTGGGGCAGATTTTTGTGGAATAGATTTATGATGAACGGCGGTCAGGAAGCATTATCAGGCGGAAGCCATTTTCTTAAAATTGAAATCCGACCTTATATAAATGCAAATGAACTGAAAGTCGGCGAAGTTATTGCTTCCGGACAGATTCAATTGATAAGACCTCAAAAAAATATAAATGAAAAACAAATCGCCGTGCAATCCATTAATCCCGGCAGCGGTTGGAAAATTTCCACTGATGAATTTGACGTTCAGAAAATCCGTTCTTTAAATCAAAAAATTGCAGAAGATGCTTTTAAAAATATAACGAGCATCGTAGTTATAAAAAACGGCAAGCTGCTTATTGAAGAATATTTTAACGGAGCAAACAGAAACACATTGCACGATACCCGTTCTGTCGGAAAATCATTTACGTCCGCATTAATGGGATTAGCAATAGACGATGGTTATGTTGAAAGTGTAAATCAGACTTTAAAAGATTTTTACGACCTGACAAAATTTAAAAATTATTCATCGAAAAAAGATAGTGTAACGCTCAAAAGTTTATTAACAATGAGTTCCGGATTTGACGGTTCTGATGATAATCCGGACTCTCCGGGAAATGAAGAGAAAATGTACCCGACAAGTAACTGGGTGAAATTTACATTAGACCTGCCAATGGACAATACAAAAATAATCGGAAAAAACTGGGATTATTTCACCGCTGGAGTTATTGTGCTGGGACATATTCTTCAAAAAAATGTTCCCGGCGGATTGGAAAAATATGCTAACAGAAAATTATTTGAGCCGCTTGGTATAACTCAATACGAATGGCAATACACACCGCAAAATGTCGTAAACACTGCCGGCAGTGTACAAATGAATTCCTTAGATTATGCGAAGTTCGGACTACTTTACGAGAATAAAGGAATGTGGAATGGAAAAGAGATATTAACCAAAAGCTGGGTAAAATCAACATTCACAAAATATTTAACGTTGCCGGATAATCAGTTTAACTATGGATATTTATTCTGGAATAAAACTTTCAACATAAACGGAAAAGACTGTGAAACTTTTTTCAGCACGGGTAACGGCGGAAGTAAAATTTATGTTTTCACAAATCAGCCGTTGGTTGTAATCATAACCGCAACTGCATTTAATAAACCATTTCAACACATTCAGGTCGACAGAATAATGCAGAATTATATTTTACCTGCTGTGATAAGATAAAGGAAATATTTAGGATTTGTTATTTGTAATTTGATTTCAGTTTTCTGTAATTATTCGTGAAGATTCGTGTCTAATCACTTATCCTCCAAAATTAAATTTTACATATCATTTGAACTGACAAGTGATTAATTTTATATAAGTTTTAAAGATTACGCCGATAAAATTTATATACATTTTTTTAATCTTGAGCTGTTACTTTGTTTCCGTATATTTTTTATTAAAACGGAAATTTGTAAAAACTCAGGCATTTCATTCTGAATAGAGTTATCTGTTACGTAATCATAATATTTCGGTATTATTAATACGCAANNTGTTATTAACTAATAAATATCATATTATGAAAAACAAATTACTTCTTTCCTTAATTTTACTTTTTTTACATTTTACATTAATCTCCAATATTAGTTTCAGTCAATGGGTACCAACAACAGGTCCGGGCGGGGGCGATGTTCAATGTTTCCTTTCAAACGGAACTGATATTTATGCTGGTTTATATTCTAACTATAGCGGTGGCAGTGCGGTTTATCGCTCTACAAATAATGGTGCAAGCTGGACAGGAAGAGGAAATATACCAAGTGCACGTGCTCTCGTTATAAGTGGAACTTATATGTTCGCCGCTACAGTTTACAGCGGAGTTTATTTATCAACAAATAACGGTGCAAACTGGTTTGTCGCGAACAGTGGTTTGTCAGGACAAAATGTTATTAGCTTTGCCGTAATCGGTTCTAATATTTTTGCGGGAACAAGCAGCAATGGGGTTTATATCTCGACAAATAGCGGAGGAAGCTGGGCTAATTGTGGTTTAACAGGTCAGGATATTTCATTTGTTTTTGCAAATGGAACGAGTTTATTCGCAGGAACTTATTTTAGCGGTATCTACCGCTCTACAAATAATGGCGGAAACTGGACGGCAATCAACAGCGGTTTAACAAACACTTTCACTACTTGCATAGCTGTAAGCGGGACATATTTATATGTCGGAGCAGGAGGAGCTGTTTGTGTTTCGACGAATAACGGTAATAACTGGACTCAGACTTCGCTTAATAATATCGGCAGTAGTATTTATGCAGTCGCTTCGAGCGGAGCAACTGTTCTCGCAGGAACAGAGGAATATGGATTTTTCCGTTCAACAAATAATGGTGTCAACTGGACCCAAATCTCATTTAATAAATGGGTAAATGTCATATCATTCAGCGGTACAACGGCTTTCGTTGGTTCGTCAGACGGCTATTTAAGCAATGGAGGTGTCTATCGTTCTACAAATAGCGGTCTAAACTTTACTTCAAGCGGTGTTAATAATCAAACTATCGATGCTCTCGCCTCGGTAGGTTCGAATATTTTTGCAGGTAATTCGTCAGGTGTTTATCTTTCTTCAAATAATGGTGATCTATGGTCTTGTGTCGATACCGGCTTGGTAAATAAAGACGTACAGTGCCTTGCTTCTATAGGTTCTAATCTATTCGCAGGTACTTATGATGGCGGAGTTTTCCTTTCGTCTAATAATGGTCTAAACTGGCATTCTGTAAACACCGGTCTGATAAGTCAAAATGTATATTCACTAATCAGCAGTGGTTCAAATCTTTTTGCAGGAACTTATGGCGCAGGTGTATTTTTATCAACGAACAATGGCACAAGCTGGACTTCAGCTAATAATGGAATAACAAGTCAAAATGTATATTGTTTTGCTCTGAGCAGTTCGGGAATTTTAGCCGGTACAGNNGTACAGAAGCAGGCGTGTTTTATTCTACCAACACGGGCGGTAGCTGGACGTCTATAGGTTTAACGAACCAATATATAAATTCACTTACAACAAGCGGAATGAATATTATTGCTGCAACAAATTATAGTGGATTATATCGCTCCACAAACAATGGTGGAATCTGGGTGAACAGCGGTTTCCCGGGATATTATGTCAGTACACTAATAACTAACGGCTCTCTTATTTTTGCCGGAACGGGCGGCAACGGAACGGGTTATGGAATTTATATGTCAACTGATTTTGGCGGAAGCTGGATAAACAGAAACCAGGGATTTAATTTTCCACCTGCAGTATATGCTTTGTTAATAGCAAATAATTATATCTTTGCCGGAACAGATACTCAATCCGTTTGGAGACGCGCTTTGCCTGATATTATCGGGATAAAACAAATTTCGGAAATCGTTCCTTCAAAATATTCATTGAGTCAGAATTATCCGAATCCATTTAATCCAACATCAATTATAAGATTCCAGATTCCTAATTCAGAAAATGGAAAATTGAAAACGGAAAATGGTATTGTATCACTAAAGGTTTTCGATATTATCGGTAAAGAAGTTGTAACTCTCGTAAATGAAAAATTATCACCGGGAGTTTATGAAGTTACATTTGATGGAGGCAAATTAGCATCAGGTACTTATTTTTATAGATTGACGACAAATGGATTCAGCGAAACGAAAAAAATGCTGATGATAAAATAATGACAGTTATTTTATCAGAAATCCCGATGAACCAGGTGAATATGGACTGAAGTTGAAATAATATTTAAAAATTCGTAAAAATAAAAATTAAAAGCTAAGAGCAATTAATCTTCAAAGTGAAACTATTTCTGTTTCTCTGTGTGTGTCATTAATGTAGCTTTTTGTTTATAATTTATTTCGTTTTTAAATTTTTTATATTATCACAAAATCCAAATCAATTTTGCAAATAATTCGAACTTGAATAAATAAGTTTATGTTCAAAAAAGAGAACATAAACTTAAATTATTTATAACTATGAATTTAGCAAAATTAGCTTTATTACTTTTTATTGCCGGAATATTTTCCGCATGCTCAAAAAATGACCAAACTGCCGAAAAAAAATTCCACGGAATGTGGAGTCTCGATAAATATGAAACACTCGTTGCTTCAGGTAAATGGATTCCCGACACAGCTTTTATAGGAGCAACCGGTCATATTATGTACGACGGAAAGGGTCACATGGGTGTTCAAATCAACAGGAAGGGATATAAAGATTTTGATGTCAGCAAAAATATTGACAGTCTTGATATGAAGAACCTGAAAGATTTAGCAAAATTATACCGGTCTAACTTCACTTACATGGCTGAATATAAAATCACCGGAACAAATACTATCGAGCATAAAAAGTTTTCAGCAACCAATCCAATGGACTGGGGAACAACTGTTACACGTGAGTTTGAATTTAAGGGCGATACATTAATATTGACTCCGAAAGAAATGGTTAACGGGAATAAAGACAGATTGATATGGATTAAAAATTAAAAGATTGGAAATTGAGAATTAAAAGCTTTTTTTATTATCACCACGGAGCAACGGAGAAAACAGAGAAGAGCTTTTATAAAAAATAAAAAATAAGAGCAAGAACAACGCTTGACACAAATTAACACGAATTAACTTTAATTTAATATTTGCTTAGTGAACTTCGTGTTCTTACTGGTAAAGTTCGCTATTTCGCTTTTTCCTATCTCACTATCTCACTATTTATTACTTGATGAACTTGATAAACTTGATGAACTTGATAAACTTTTTTGTGAATTCCGGAACTTTTATGAAGATTTACGTCAGTGCTTACAATATCATTAATCTTGCAATTATCCTGTCTATCTGTTACATTAATTTGTAAATATAAGTTTATTATAAGTATCTTTTAAATATATTATTATTATGAAATTCGCATTTATAGGAACATATCCTCCGCAAAAGTGCGGAATAGGAACATTTACTCATAATCTAATTAAATCTATCGGTGAAAATTTCGGCTATAACAGTTTATTTCCGAACCTTTATATGATTGCAGTTAGTGATGACGGACATAATTATAATTATCCCCCCGAAGTTGCTTTTGTAATCAGGCAAACTAACCAGAGGGATTATGTAAGTGCGGCAAAATTTATAAATTACAATAAAGCAGACGTCTGCATTCTTGAACATGAATTTGGAATTTTCGGCGGCGAAAGCGGAGTGTACATACTATCGCTTATTAACAGAATTGAAATTCCTTTAATAGTTACTTTTCATACTGTTGTAAGAGAACCGACAAAGATACAAAAAGTAATCGTACAGGAACTTAGCAATAAGGCTTTCAAAATAGTTGTGATGAGCAGAAAAGCAGTCAAATTTCTTCTTGAAATTTATAACATACCCGAAGAAAAAATCGAAATCATAGAGCACGGTGTTCCCGTCGGCAAGGTTTTCCACAGGGAAACTGCCCGGGAAAAATTTAATTTCAATAATAAAACTGCGCTGTTTACTTTCGGTTTGCTGAGCCGTAACAAAGGAATTGAGACAGTAATAAAAGCATTGCCGAAAGTCGTGGAGAAGCATAAGAATATTCTATATATAGTTCTGGGAAATACACATCCGAAGGTATTGGAAAGGCACGGAGAAGAATATCGTGAATATCTTCTGCGGCTTGTAAAAGAAAATAATCTTGAAGATTATGTTTATTTCTATAAAAATTTTGTTCCTGAAAACTTACTCATGGAATATTTATATGCATCGGATATTTACATTACACCTTATCTGAATGAAGAGCAAATAACAAGCGGTACATTATCTTATGCTATTGGTGCCGGAACTGCTGTGATTTCCACTCCTTACTGGCATGCACAGGAGCTGCTTGCAGACGGCAGAGGAATGCTTTTCGATTTTCATAATCACGAACAACTTGGAGATATTCTTCTTGATTTGCTTGACAATCGCGAAAAAATCGAACAACTCCGCGAAGCTGCAAGTGAATATGGAAACAAACTTAAATGGCCCAAGATAGGTGCGAAATATATTAAGGTTGCAAAATCAGCAATGGAAAATTTCTCTTACCTTCAAAAAGAAAAGCGAACTATTCTTGACCCTTATCTTTTACCCGATTTTACTTTTAGCCATATTAAAAGGCTTACGGATGATACAGGAATTGTGCAACACGCCAAATACGGAATTCCGAATTTGAAAGAGGGCTATTGCCTGGATGATAATGCAAGAGCACTATTGATGACAGCAATGGCTCAGTTTAAAAATAAAACTGAAGACACTGTCAACCTGATGCCGATATATCTGAGCTTTATTCACTATATGCAGAACGATGACGGTTCGTACAGAAATTTTTTAAGTTTCAGCAGAAATTATCTCGATGAAGTAGGCTCTGAAGATTGCTTCGGGCGCACTATCTGGGCTTTAGGTTATTTGATTTACAGTTTTCCGAAAGAATCCTATCACCAGGGAGGTTTGGATATATTTCAAAAATCTATTCCGTTTTTCAAACAACTGAAACATTTAAGAGGAATTGCTAACACTATTCTCGGTGTATCGTATTATTTAAAATACTATCCGAATGACGAGAAAATAAAAGAAATCATGTATGATTTGTCCTATAAACTTATAAATTTTTATAATAAAGCAAAATCGGATGACTGGAAATGGTTTGAAAATATTCTGACATACGATAACGCATTAATACCTCTTTCTTTATTTCACGCATCGGAAATTTATAATGAAGATACGATTTTAAATGTTGCAATTGAATCAACAGAGTTTCTTGATAGTGTAACGATGAACAAAGGTTATCTTAAACCAATCGGAAGTAAAGGCTGGTACAGGAAAGGCGGGGAACGTGCGGATTTTGCACAACAATCAATCGACACAATGGGTATGGTCTTACTTTATTTCAAAGCATATGAAATAACTAAAGAGAAAAAATATCTCGATAAGATGTTCGTGTCGTTTATGTGGTACACAGGAAAGAACGATTTAAATCTTCCTGTTTATGATTTTGAAACCGGCGGTTGCAATGACGGGCTTGAAGATTACGGACTTAATAAAAATCAGGGTGCGGAAAGTACGCTATCATATTTGATTTCGCATCTGACCGTTTTAAACGCATTCGAACTTGAATATGAATATGAGAAGTAATTATTATTGATTAAATATTTGTAATATAATTAAATTATTTTTAATGCCTGTTATAAAACGATATTCAGGAAACCCGATTCTTACAAAAGACGATGTACCGTACGAAGTGGCTACGGTTCATAATGCAGGTGCCGTTAAATTCAAAGATAAATATTATTTGCTTTTTCGTTCGCATCTGCTTAACGGAAGAAGTGTAATAGGACTTGCCGAAAGTTATGACGGATTTGATTTTAAAGTGTATCCCAAACCTTTCATGATTCCGTCGGAAGAAGGAGAATTTAAATTATATGAAGAGTATGGTGTTGAAGACCCCCGAATTACTTTTATAGATGGTGAGTACCTGATAGCATATAGTGCATATTCAAGATACGGAGTTCGTATCGGGCTTGCAAAGACACGCGATTTTAAAAGCATTCAGAGGTTTGCATTAATTACTGAAGCTGATTACCGGAACGTTGTAATTTTTCCTGAAAAGTTTAACGGACTTTACGTACGTCTCGACCGCCCTCATTCGGAAATTTCTCCGTGGTCAATCTGGATTTCTTATTCACCCGACCTGAAATACTGGGGTGATTCAAAAGTTATTATGCGTCCGCTGATGTATCATTGGGATGAAATGAAAATCGGTCCCGGAGCTCCGCCCATTAAGACAGACAAGGGATGGTTAAGCATATATCACGGCGTATTTCCAACAATGGCCGGAAGCATTTACAGGCTTNNTTGACCGGTGGATTTTACAGCCTGAAGAAGTTTACGAAATTACGGGCTATGTTCATAATGTTGTTTTTACCTGCGGTGCTATACCAGAACCAAACGGAACAGTAAAAATTTATTGGGGCGGTGCTGATAAAGTAATGTGCGTTGGCGAAGCAGTTTTGGATGATCTTATTTCTCTCTGTCTTAATAATCCACGTAGCCCTTTATAGCAAAGTACTATTAAATTTAATATTGGGAATATGAAAGTCGCTTTATTATCGCCCATAGTTTGGAGAACTCCGCCAAGGAAATACGGACCGTGGGAACAGGTTGCGTCTAACATAACCGAAGGATTAGTTGAAAAAGGAATTGATGTTACTCTCTTTGCAACGGGCGATTCAATCACAAAAGGTAAACTTGAATACATAATCGAAAAACCATATGGGGAAAATCCGGAGCTCGATACAAAAGTCTGCGAATGTCTGCATATAAGTTTTATGATGGAGAGAGCAGAAGAATTCGATATCATTCATAATAACTATGATTTTCTCCCGCTGACATATACACGACTCATTAAAACACCGATGGTTACCACTATTCACGGCTTTTCATCTCCTAAAATTATCCCTGTTTATAAAAAATATAATGATGTAAATAATTATGTTTCTATAAGTTTTTCTGACCGAAGCTCTGAATTAAATTATATTGCAAACATTTATAACGGCATTAATGAAAAAGAATTTTCATTCAGGGAAAATCATGGTGACTATCTTTTATTTTTCGGACGAATTCATCCGGAAAAAGGCACACACGAGTGCATTCAAATTGCAAAGCTTGCCGGGATGAAATTAATAATTTCGGGATTTATACAGGAAGAAAAATATTTCAAGGAAAAAGTCGAGCCGTTTATTAATGATGATGACATTGTCTATTTCGGCAACTCCGGTCCTGAAAAAAGAAATGAACTTCTTGGCTGTGCGCTTGCGTTGCTTCACCCTATAAATTTTGAAGAGCCTTTCGGTTTAAGTATTGTTGAATCTTATTTTTGCGGTACGCCTGTGATTGCATTTAACAGAGGCTCTATGCCCGAATTGGTGAACGTGGGTAAAACCGGTTTTCTCGTTAAAAATATTAATGAAGCCGTTGAATCTCTGAAAGACATTAAAAATTTAAACAGAAAAGACTGCCGTTTGTGGGCTGAGAGCAAGTTCACATGTTCAAAAATGGTAGATGATTATATTGAGGGATATAAAAAGATTTTGAAAAAAAAGTAGAAAAATTGAACGCACTAATATCGAGAGTCACAATATAGAATAAGCACACTCCCAATTGTAAAAAACATTCCCAATCGGGGATTGGGAATGAGATGTGGAAAAAATTGAACGCACTACTGTCGAGAGTCACAATATAGAATAAGCACACTCCCCATTGTAAAAAACATTCCCAATCGGGGATTGGGAATGAGATGTGGAAGAAGTAATATGCTAACAACATCTCCGAATTATCAAAATAATCCTATATCTACCTCGAGTAATTTTGATATTAAAGTTTTTACATTTACAGTTGCAAAACTTGAAGCGTAATCTGAAATTGCATAAGGAATTATCAATACTCCGTTATGAATTATTGAACCGCAGGAATAAACCACATTCGGAACATATCCTTCTCTTTCATCTTCACTTGGAACTATCAAAGGGTCTTTCAAACTTCCTATTACTTTTGTGGGTTCATTTAAATCAAGCAATATCGCACTGATACAATATTTTCTCATCTGTCCAACGCCATGCGTAATCACCAACCAGCCTTCCGGCGTTTCGATAGGAGAGCCGCAGTTCCCTACCTGAATTAATTCCCAGTTATATTTAGGCTCGTGAAGTAACTGTGCTGTTTCCCAGAGTGTAATATTATCGGAATACATTATATAATGATTTACTCCATCTATCCGGGAGAGCATTACAAAATGTCCGTTTATTTTTCGGGGGAAAAGAGAAAAGTTTTTATCTTTTATACATTCACCATGCAGAGGCAGGTTTCTGAATCGATAAAAATCTTTTGTTTCAAGAAGTTTTGGAAGAATTGTATATCCGTCGTAAGCCGTGTATGTTGCATAATAAGTTATTTCTCCATTATCATCAGTGAATTTTACGAATCGCGCATCTTCGATACCGTTACTTTCTGTCTTGGAAACCGGGAAAATAGTTCTTTCGGAAATATCAGTATCCTGAGAGAACACAACTTCATAATGTGATTTTGCAAACCACATCATTTGTTTAAGTGTCTTTTGCTGGTCAAGGTTTAACTTTTTTGATTCGATTGTTTTTGTAACAGCATTCTTTAATTCCGAGTAATAAAAATAATCACCAAGCCCTTTCAGAATTTCAGTTGAAATATCATTTATTATTTCGTGCTCGTGCAGAATTACAAGAAACTCCGATTTGTTGTATGCATGTCCTTTTATTATTTCAGCTTCACTGATATAATTTCCCTGCGCATCCAAATGCAGGTTGCAATCTTTATCTATTATTCCGCTTCTGAAAACTATCGATGAAATGTGGCTTTCACCTGTCGCCCGGAAACTGACAATGATTCTCTTTTGCCCTTCTTCAAGTTCATTTTGGTCAGGATGCTCGACAATTGACGGATTAAACAATGCAGCCGATTCTATTGAATATTCCATTGTAAAAAATGAACCTATCAGCAGCTTTTTCGTTTCAGAAATTTTTGCCGAACTCCCGGTCAATTCTTCTAAATAATTAACAATTTTTGTAAAATTCTGTAAAAATATTCGTGTAATGTTTCTATGGCGTTTAGCAAATTCCATTAAGACAAGGTTGAGTGAAGTTTCAGCTTCATTCTCACTCATATCAAGAATTTTTTGTATGATGCTTTTTGCTTTTATCTCGTTATGATTAAAAAACCTTGTAATAACCCTTTTAGAATCGGGATATATCCGGTCTTTTTTTCTGTCGACTTTAATTCTCATAATTAGAAATTAATTGAGAAAATATATTTTGGTTTACTAAATCAGAATTTTGCATCAGTATTCCTTTAATCCGGTATAATTCAGGATTAATATAAATGATTTTCAAAAATTTATTTATTGATTTTTTTTGAATCCGAACTTCGCTTTCCTTTCCGTCCAGAACTTTGGCTTTCTGTCTTCCCATGAATCCGATTTCTTTTTCTGGAAGAATCCCGGTTTATTTTTTCTCTGGAATTTCGATTTATCTTCTGCGTATGGTTTTTTATCTTTATCAAACGAGCCGTCACTTCCTTCTCTCCAAACGAGTGACCTGGATTCATCTGCCTGTTGTGGTTTGCGTTTGGTGAAGTAATCAGGCTTATTTTTTCCCCAGACTTTTGGCTTGTTATCACCGAATGATTTTTTCTTGTGCTCATTATAATTCTGTGATTTCTCTTCACCCCAGACTTTTGGTTTGTTATCCCCGAATGATTTTTTCTTATGCTCATTATAATTCTGTGATTTTTCTTCTCCCCAGACTTTCGGTTTATTATCACCGTAAGATTTTTTCCTGCGGTCACCAAATCGTTGCGATTTCTCTCCACTCCATACCTTTTGTTTTTCATCCCGTTGCGAAGGTTGTTCATCGCGGTGTTGATATTGACCTTTGCTTCTTTTATCGATAGTCTGTTCTTCAACTTTGGGAAGCGCATTAGTATCTACTTTTTTAAGCGTGATAACGCCCCTGTAGTTAAATAAAATTTGTTTGAAGAATTTCTGTTCTTCTCCGTTTGTAACGAGAGAAATTGCTTCTCCCTGTTTTCCGGCTCTTGCAGTTCTTCCGACGCGATGCGTATATGAATCAACATCTTTCGGAATCTCATAGTTATATACGTGCGAGATATCCGCGATATGAAGTCCCCTTGCGGCAACGTCAGTTGCAATCAGAATATTAAATCTCTTGCTTCTGAAATCGGCAGTCACCCGTTCACGTTGACTCTGTGACATATCACCGTGCAGACATTTAGCCTGTATTCCGTTTTTGGTTAATTTATCAGCCAATTTTGTTGTAATATGTTTACGGTTACAAAAAACGAGTGATAAGTCTCTTTCCTGCTTTAACAAATGCATAAGTAAAGGCATCTTCTGAAGAGGTGTCGTCTGGTAATAAGTCTGATGCAAAAAATCAGCATCTACCGTTGATTCCAGAATTGCGTGCACGGGTTCGTACAGATATTTTTTACTGAGCTCCGTAATTTCTTTTGATACCGTAGCGCTGAAGAGCATTGTCTGCAATTCTTTCGGAACGTTTTTCAGAATTTTTTCTATATCCTTGATGAATCCCATATCGAGCATTCTGTCTGCTTCATCGAATACAAGAAATTTTATTTTGTTCAATTTCATTACTTTCCGGTCAAGAAGGTCTAACAACCTGCCCGGAGTTGCAATTATGATATTCGTCTTTTTTAATTTTTTAATTTGATTTTCAATTGATACTCCGCCGTATACGGGAGTAATTCCGAGACGTTTCCCCTGCGCAAATTTAATAAATTCATTCGTTACCTGCATACACAGTTCACGCGTCGGAACAAGCACCAGTGCTACCAATTCGTCTTTTGTTACTATTTGTTCGATAATCGGAATCGCAAAACTGATTGTTTTGCCCGAACCGGTTTCAGATTGCGCAAGTACATCCTTGCCTTCCAAAATTGCAGGAATAATAATTTCCTGTATAGGTGTTGCATCGATAATGCCGTTCTTCTCAAGAAGAGCAATTATATTTTTACTTAAGTTAAATGATTCTGTTTTCATTTTAATTTTTAATCGTTTATAATAAATTCTGATAGCTAAGGAATAGACAATACTTTAAATCTTAAAGGAAGTTAATTACCCAAAGCGTATTAGCTTTACTTATTTAACTTGGATGAGAAATAAGCTATCCTAATCTATATAATATATAACTGTTTTTATAGTCACAAAATTACATATTTGAAGAAAATAAGCGGAAATTAAAGATTTGCTATATATCCCAAATAAAAATGTCCCGGTTGAAAAATCAAGCCGGGACATTCAATTTTAAATTTATTAAGGTGGATTACAGATTACAAGGTTTATTTAATCAATACCATTTTTCTCGTTTCGCTGTATCCATCTGTAACAAGTCTATAGAAATAAATTCCTGTTGAATATTGAGAAGCATCAAATGTTACTTCGTAACTTCCCGGTGATAATTGTTCATTAACCAATGTTTCAATTTCTTTCCCGAGTATGTCATATACTTTTAGAACAACGTTGTCATCCCCGAATGCTCTTATCGGGGATCCCCCTGGAATTGTGAATCTTATAATTGTAGCCGGATTAAAAGGATTCGGATAATTCTGACTCAAATAATATTTATCCGGAATAATGATATTACTGATAGATTTTATTCCCGTAGATGAGCCGCCATTCACTGTTTTCAAAATTGCACCGTTATCACCTCCAACCCATCCTGTATCTTTTGTCAGGAAAAAAGTAAAAAATAAATTTTTATTAGTCGCGCTTACCTGCGGCGCCCAGTTTGTTCCGCCATTTGAAGTGTATAGAATAATTCCGAAGGCACCGGCAATCCAGACTTTTTGTGTACCTATTGGGGAAATTGAATATAAACCACTTGTTACCCCGCTGGTTTGAGCTACCCAGTTCGTTCCACCATTTGTAGTTTTAATAATTACACCCGCATCACCAACTGCCCAGCCGGTATCTGCACTCGCAAATTTAATATACCTGTATGTAGCGTTAAAAGGAGAAGTTTGAGTATTCCAATTCGCACCTCCATTAGTTGATTTTATAATAAAATTTCCGCTCACAGCCCAACCGATGGATTCATTAAAAAATGTACCTCCCCATAAATCATTCGTTGTTCCCGAAATTAAAGTCGTCCAGTTCAATCCAGAATTCGTTGTCTTCAATATGCTCCCTGATTTACCAAATATATAACCTATAGTACTTGAAGGGAAACAAACTCTTTTATATTCAGGACCGGAGCCGCCGTATGATAAATTCGTCCAGTTCGCTCCGGCATTTGTTGTAAGTGCTATTCTGTTGGATGAACCAACCGCTACACCTGTATTAACATCAGCAAAAGCAATGGAAGTGTAATAAGCAGAACCACCGGGAGCAGGACATGCAACCCAGTTTGTTCCGCCGTTCGTTGTTTTAAATACAGGGTCCCTGTCACCGCAGGTGTAACCTGTTAATGCATTTACAAAATGCATAGCATAAAGTATCGGAGTATCGAAAGAATAAGGTGAGATTTTTGTCCAGTTATCACCTGCATTTGTAGTTTTAAAAAGAGTGCCTGAAAGTCCGGAAATAAATCCTGTATTATCATTAAAAAATCGTATGCTTGTAAAGTAAATAATCTGTACAGATTGTCTTGTCCATAAAACTCCGGCATTTGTTGTCTTTGAAACATAACCGTTACCTTCAACCATAAAACCAGTATTGCTATTCTTGAACCACATGCCCATTGGAAGACCAATGGATGATGTGTTTCCTGTTATCGCCTGTCCGAACCAGTTTTGTCCTCCGTTCGTAGTTTTGCGAATAGAATCAGTTGTTATCCAGCCTGTATCAGGAGAAATGAAATGCATCGCATTTAATTGCCAGGTTGTAACGAGAGGAACTATACTCCAGTTAGTTCCGCCATTTGTAGTTTTCTTAAAGGTTCCTGAATAACCACACACATATCCTGTATTCAAATTTAAAAAACATGCGGTTAATAGTCCGCTTCCGCTGTTGGCTTGAGAAATCCAATTTACTCCGCCATTAGTGGTTTTTATAATTGTACCACTTCCCCCTCCTGACCAACCTACAGATGGCGAAACAAACCGAATCCAGTTTAAATCCGTTGTTGTATTACTTGCCTGAACCGACCAGCTTGAACCTGCATTCGTAGTCATCACAATAGTACCGCCCGTTCCGGTGAACCATCCGGTTTGATTATTTACGAAACAAACACTTAATAAACTTGCTGTAACACCCGGACACTGATTAAAAAATGTCGTCCCCGCATCTGTTGTTTTTAAAATCTGTCCCCCGTCACCGCATATCCAGCCGGTGTTTGCATCAACGAAACTCATCTCGGGAATATTATTTCCTGTTAAATATGGATTCTGCCAGAACCAACCGGTTTGTGGAAATGAAATATTCGCAAAAATTGAAAACAAAAAAGATATTGCAATAAAAAAAATAGAAAATGATTTCTTCATTATATACCTCCGTTTATATTTAATTATCTAAAATAAATTTTATGATAAAAAATTTACATTTCTTATTTTATAATGATGAACTGAATTTAACGAACTAATATTTGATAATATGAAGCTATAATTCCCCCGGCTGAGTAACTTAAAATTGGTTGAAGAAAAATTTTAGATAACCAATTCTATGAATATTATGGTTTATTAATAATAATATTATATCTTAAATAAAATGAATAAAATTGCACCTGCTTTTCATTATATGCAGGAGCCGGAAACAAATTGGAATAAATTTAAGAATAATATGATTATTATTGATTATCTTTTGTTCTAAGAGTAGTACTTAATAAATATTATGAGAATCACAGTTAACAGAAAAAAGGAAAGATATTACCCTGACCCCAAAAGAGTCATTACGAGATTTTTCCGCCACGTCCAACCGAATGCGAATTCCATTATTTCAAATATAGTGGATATGAGCGAAGTCGATGCCGGTATTGCATTGAATCAGGTATTAAGGGAGTTTGCAAAAAGACACAGAAATATTACTACCATATTTGAACATAATTTTGATTTGACAAAAATATATTTATCAAATTTAAGCGTAGTACTCGATAATCTTTCGACAATCAAAAAACTCTTAATTGGATCGTATTTCACAATGGAATATTCAATAGAATCGGC
>PNBM01000114.1 GCA_003135995.1 Ignavibacteriota bacterium
TGCGGCTACAAAATCTATTTTAATTACGCAGGCTAAAGTTCCGATAAATCGGAATCTTCGACTTGCGGCTACAAAATCATTTTACATTCACGCAAGCTAAAGTTCCGATAAATCGGAATCTTCGACTTGCGGCTACAAAATCGGTTTATATTCACGCAGGCTAAAGTTCCGATAAATCGGAATCTTAGACTTGCGGCTACAAAATCGGTTTATATTCATGCAGGCTAAAGCCTGCGGCTAAAATGTTTTATTGTTTTATTTAATTTTTAACGAATTGATTTAATTTCTTAATTAATATATTTTGAAGAATAATTATATTTTATGCAAGAAAGTGAAAAATTTTCGGATGATGAGTTATTTGAGGAAATAGAAAGAGAATCTTCAAAAGTGACATCCAAAGGCGTAATCAAAATTGTATCTAAAGAAGTAAAGCTAAAAAGAAAATCGGCAAGTCTCGATATTTACAGGTTCTGGAAACTATTCAAACAATTGAAAGTCGGTTTTCAGATGGTAAAGGATTATAAGAACAAGGAATATACGGACATACCATGGAAATCAATTACACTTATCGTAGCAGCAATTCTATATTTTTTAAATCCATTTGATTTAATTCCTGATTTCATCCCGGTTATAGGATTCACTGATGATGCGGCGGCTGTAGCAATAGTATTCTCGTCATTAAGAAAAGATATAATAAAATATTGTAACTGGAAAGGAATTCCCAAAGAAGAAATATTTTAAGTATGAAACTTTAATAATAATTTTCAGACAATTTATTTATGAAAGAAAAGATAAACGTTTTATTTATCGGTGATATAATCGGCGAACCCGGTTTAAACATTGTAAAGTCACTTCTGCCGAGTTTTATTACAAAGTATAAAATCGATTTCGTTATAGCGAACGCCGAAAACATATCCGAAGGAATGGGAATACTTGAAAAAGATGCGAATAAACTTCTGGAGCTTCCAATAGATGTTCTGACCGGAGGAAATCACACGATGGATAAAATTCAATCACATAAATATATCAATGAAACAGAGAGATTATTAAGACCTAATAATTATCCGAGAGGCGCGTACGGGCGCGGTTTTGGATTATTTAGTATTAAAGATACTTCTCAAAAAATCTGCATCATAAACCTGCAAGGCAGAACATTTATGAAACCTATTGACTGTCCTTTCAGAAGTTTTGACTGGATTTACGAAAAAATTAAAGATGACACAAAAATAATCATAGTTGATTTTCATGCTGAAACCACTGCCGAGAAAATCGCTTTCGCCTGGTATGCGGACGGAAAAGCATCAGGTATTTTTGGTACGCATACTCATATTCAGACTGCGGATGAACGCATTTTACCGCAAGGTACCGCATATATTACAGACGCAGGAATGACGGGACCTTATGATTCCGTTATAGGAATGAAAAAAGAATCATCCATAAAAAGATTTGTTTATGCTACTCCGCAAAAACACGAAGTTGCAACAGATGACATCAGGTTTGCCGGTGTTGTTTGCGAAATTAGTCCTGAAACGGGAAAGGCGATTTTGATAAAAAGAATATTCTTTCCGGAGTTTTAAAAAAAGAAAAAATGATTTTGAATTAATGAATACAAATTTACAATAACCTTCATTAATCCCTTTTCCAGTCTGAATTTAAAGAAATAAGCTAAAGCAAGATTAGAATAATTATGAACGGGAGATAAAGTTCTACCGAATTTTAACATTTGTTTTTTATTTTAATTTCGGAAAATTAAGATATATTTATATACAATCATGAAAAAGTTTATATTTACTTCTTGTGTTATTCTGTTATTGCTGAATGCAATTTATTTTTTCAGCTGCTCACAGTCTACATCGAGTTCGGATTATCCGCCGGGAGGTTTTAAAGGAAGAATATTCGATTCTTCCGACCATAAACCGTTGTCCCGTGTACAATTGACTACAAGTCCTGCTTCAGAGGGTGCCTTTACTGACACGAACGGATATTTTTTAATTTCAGGTATTCAAATGGGATCTTCTGCTGTTAATTTACATGTAGTTGCATCAAAGCAAGGTTATGTGGTCGATACGTTTATGGTTATAGTATATTCGAATGATACTGCAAATATTACTTTTTCCATGGTTCCTACTAACGGTATTTTTGTAATAGATGGTTTGATTCTAAACCAATATACATCTGCAACTTCATTAAGCGGTGTAAACATGTATGACATGGTAGTAGAAGAAGACATAGCTTATGATGTGGATATAAAATTCAGGAACAACACAAATTTAGTTTATTTAAAAACCGCATACGAAAGCGCTACAAATTCCGGACTGCAAACAAAATTCAGTCCTTTCCTTGGTTCATATACAAAGCATGAATTCGATACACTTGCGAGTTATTATGGAGCAAGTAATCCCATAAGTCCGACGGCAGATTTTCCCAATGATAATACACAAATATTACTTACTGACAGCGTTAAAAATAATGTATATGCTTTTTTTCTGAAGGGAAGATATTCTCCCGGTTACACGAGAGTTTACGGATTGGTTCACATTGATTCTGCATGGTTTGATGGCGCATCAAATTTATATAAAATAATGGTTGATGCGAAAATAAATAAAAACGAACAAAATTATTTTATTCCCGGTACATTAAAAAAATAAATTTTTAGAAAAAAGCCGGTTTTTAAAAAAATTATAAATACCATTCCAGATCCGGGGATACATTTTATTTATAAAGAATTTAGTTGTACGGGAATTTTTTTGCTTTCTGAACTATCTATTAATCAGAACGATAAAATTTTTATTTCTACTTTAGGTTTATATAAATATATATAAATTTTAANNATATTTTTTCACAAGAAATTTTATTAAAATTCAGAAAACCAAATAATCCAAATGAAAAAATTAAATTATTATATGTTATTATTTTTTTCAACATGGATTTTTTATTTTTACGGCTGTGAAATCGTTTCTACAACACAATTTACAGGACATTTGAAAGGTGCTGTACATGATTCTACTTCCCATGAAGCTTTAGACAGAGTATATTTCCATACCATTCCAAATACCGGTGATACAGTATCTGATGTTTATGGAAATTATGTATACGATATTCCTTTGAGCAGTTCAACTCAGGCAATAAGCATAATTATCTCAAGAATCGGATATTTAAATGACACATTAAGCGTTGAAATGAAAGCGGATGAAACATATTATATGAATTTTGGATTGATACCTGTTAAAGGGATATTCATAGCAAACGGTCTGATACTTGCACAGTATGTAACCAATATTTCTTTTAGTGCTGTAAACTTAATCGATTTATTAGTTGAGCAGGACAGGATGTTTGATGTTGACATAAGATTCAGGAACGATTCAAATCTCGTATATTTAAAAACAGGATATGATGATATATCAAAATATGGATACCAGACGAATTTCAGCCCTGCACTTGGAACTTCTACTAAGAACGAATTCGATACACTTGCAAGATATTATGGAGCAAGCGACCCTATAAATCCGGATACCGATTTTCCAAACAGCTCAACATTAAAATATCCTTTCCGGAATGCGAAGAATCAGGTATTTGCTGTATATCTAAAGGGAAGATATATTCCGGGTACCCTGCATACTTTTGGATTAGTACATATTGATTCAGTATGGATAGAATCAGGATTGTACAAAATGATGATGGATGTAAAATTAAATATTGTGGGGCAAAATTATTTTATTTCGAATACAACATTATCGAAAAAAGATAGAATTGAAAAGTTGACAGTGAAGTCCGCCACTGTGAATATTCGACACAAAGAGAGTGATAACATCAACGACGGCAAACATTAGTTATTAGTATCTATTGAGTATTCAAATTAAAGTTATGGAAAGAGAAATTGACTGAATATTATTTATTATGTTAAACTCAAATAAACATATTTTAATATTATTTTTTCTAATAAGTTTATTAAATTATTCCGGATGCGGACTTAATTACTCATCGGATTATTTTGGAAGTTTAAAGGGAGTAGTGCGTGATTCCACGACACATTTGGGTTTAAATGGTGTTCGAATAACTACAAGTCCGGGTTCTTTAGATATTAACGCGGATGAATTGGGAAATTTTGAGATAAAAAATATTCCCATGAGTAATTCATTCGGGTTTGTTACATTGATGGCTTCAAGACCGAGGTATCTGACCAATACAGTTAGTATAAAATTAACATCCGATGATACAGTAAATATTATGCTTGCTTTGATTCCTTTTGATAAGGTATCAGTTGCGAGAGGACTTGTACTCAACCAATTTGTTGATTATTTCTCCTTCGATGCAATAAATTTGACTAATTTTTTTGTTGAGCGTGATATCCAGTATGATGTTGATGTAAAATTCAGAAACTATGGAAATTTAATGTATATAATATCCGGATATAATAATGTAACAACTGATGGATTTCAGACAAAATTCAGTCCGCTATTAGGAAAATGCACTTTAAAAGAATTCGATACACTTGCCAGTTATTACGGAGCGAGTGAACCTTTAGACCCAATAACTGACTTCCCGTTTGATAATACTGAATTAATTCCTGCGGATAATGTGAGAAATAATATTTTTGCGTTTTATTTAAAAGGAAGATATTCACCCGGGAATAGTTACAGAATATATGGTTTAATGCATATTGATTCTGTATGGATTGCAGGTACAGGGTTATACAAAATGTTGTTAGATGTGAAAATAAATACTTTAGGCCAAAATTATTTTGTTGCACCGTACTGAAAACAATGCACAATGTAAAATGTTAAATGTTAAATGTTAAATGTTAAATAAAAAACTTTTATCATTACATTCCTAATGGTTATTATTATTTAGGTTTTATTATCTTTTCCGGATTTTTATTCTTTTTTAAAAGTTCTTTGCGTCTTCTGATAATAGAGATAAAAAATCCAAGACCCAATATCATCACCCCTGTCCAGAGAACCCAAATGAATGGTTTAACTGAAACGCTTGCAATCAGGGTTTCATCTTTTCGCGAACCGTTTTTAATATCATTCAAATTCACAACTGCTATTGTGGCAACCGACCCGCCTTCATTATCATTCTTTACACTCATGTTTTTAAAATAAAATTCATATACCGGATTGGAGTTCATAGTTTCCGGAATATAAGTCGGTTCACCGTTTTCATATTTTAATTTAGGAGTGATAAACTCCGAATTTTTACCATCCGTTACTTTAAGTTTCGCACCAATCGTATAATTTCCTGACGCCATTTCAGGTCCGCCTTTCTGAATATTTCCGAAATCAAAATCCAAAAATTCAATGCTTAGTTCACCGGCCTGAATTTTATCGTTTTTCTTTAATTCATACACCTGGTTATCCGAAAACAGTTTTGGCTCTTCATATCCCATCGGAGAAATATATAAATCTTTCGAAACAAAATTTGCGATATCGGGATTCTTCAATACACCATTCGAAAATTTACTATAATACATAATCGGGCTCAGCATCATTTCTTTATTATCTTTTTCGACTTTTACGTTAAAATGATACATAGTATCCGATTTATTATTGGCATCCATAAAAGGTTCTGCACCGACGTAAGTGAACTTATAATTAAATGCTTCAACGGGTTTGTTCAGTTCGAGGTTAAGATTTACTTCTTCGCTATATTTTCCCGAACCTATTATACCAAGGAAAAACATTGCAATTCCGATATGAGCTAATGCTCCGCCGAATGTAGATTTTTTGCTTTTTATAATTCTTATGACTATTAATAAATTAATAAAAAATGCAAACAGGGAAACAAAAGTAAGAATAATAAAAATCGGGTCTCTCAGACCTATGAATATTAGTATTATTAAACCAGCTACAGATAAAATTACAGGAAGCGAAATATTCATTAAAAATTTATTTTTTTCTGTGTGAGTCCATTCAAGGAAAATGCTTAAGCCCATAAACAGCATAAGAATAATCGCAACAGGAAGATTCATCCTGTTATAAAATTCTGGTTCAACTGTACCTTTGGAAATAAGAGGCCAGCTTGTACCAACCGTAACAACGAGTGCAGAAGCGCACAGAGCCAACGCACCGATGAAAATAAATGTTTCTTTAGTAAAGAAACCGCTCTGTTCTTTACGAAATGCTCTCAACTCTTTCAATCTTAGTATAATAGCTAATACTGCGATTATCACAAATGAAGAAATGAATAAAACCAATACGAGATAAACAATCGCACCCGGGTCAACGAAAGAATGTACGGAGGAATTACCAAGAATTCCGCTCCTTGTTAAAAATGTTGAATACAATACCAGGAGAAAAGCAAGTATAGATAGAATTAAATTTGTTTTTTTGTAACCGCCTGTTTTCTTTTGCACAAGCATCGTATGAATTGCCGCCACTGTGATTATCCACGGAATTAAAGAAGAATTTTCGACAGGGTCCCATCCCCAATAACCTCCCCATCCAAGAACACCATAAGCCCAATAACCACCCATCATTATTCCAACACCTAACACACCTCCGGAAAACAAAAGCCACGGAAGAGAAAATGTAATCCATTCGTTGTATTTATTTTTCATTAACGTAGCTATTGCAAAAGCAAAAGGAACAGCAAGTGAAGAAAAGCCAATAAACAACGTAGGCGGGTGTATAGACATCCAGAAATTCTGTAACAGCGGATTCAATCCCCTGCCTTCAGGAGGAATAAAACCCATTTCAACTTCTTTAGGAAAAGCTTCCCAGACATAATTAAAAGGAGTTTTTAAAATTAAAATTAGTGTAAGGAAAGCAAGCACAAGATTATAAACAGCCATTACCTGTGGTTCAAGCCTATCGCCTTTCGATACGTAATTTAAAAGAAAAATTCCGATGATAGCAGTAAAGAGAGTCCAGAGAAGAAAACTTCCCTCCTGTCCTGCATAAAAAGTTGATATCAGAAGAGGAAGCTGAAGTTCAGTATTACTTTCACTCCACACATAAGCATATTGAAACTGATGTGACAGAATAAGATAAAGTAAAAATATCGAAGCACATATAACACTAACGGAAGTAATATGATAAAATATTCTTCCGTACTTCATCAATTCCTTTTTCCCGAGATGAGTCATAAAAAAACTCAACATAGAAATTATCGAAGAAATAAATGCAACATATATTAAGAGTTTGCCAAGCATAGATTTAATTGAAATTTTTTAAATTTCATCCCCCGTTAATGCCGCGGAATTGAAAAATTAATTTTTATTTGTAGATTTTACCTGTTGACCTGTCCCTTCATATTTCGACGGACATTTTGTTAATATATCCTTTGCCATGAAATCACCATCTTTGACTTTACCTTTAGCTACTACCATTTCAGCAACATCAAAATTATTCGGTTTCGCGCCGTCGAGTATCACTTTCATTTCTGTATTATTATCATCTTTCATATAAAATGTAAATGTATTGGCAGCACCATCATATTTCGATTCTTTATCTTTTACCCAAACGCCTTTAACTTCAACTGTTTTCATTCTTTTCTGAGCTTCTTTAAAATCAACATATTCGATTTTATTTTCCATAAAAGTCATAAAACCCACGACAATGAATACCAGAATTATCAACAGAGCAATTGATATTTTTATTTTCTTTGACATTATTACTTTATTAAAATAAATTATTAAAACTTTTTATGTGTATTTATTTTTTCATTAATTATTTTTTTCAAGTTTCTTTAACTTTTTATCCATTCTGAAAATATAGAAAAAAAGTCCAATCCAGATTATAAGTGCAATTAAAAGAACAATATATAACGCATTTTTTTCTAAAAAATCATACATAATTTAATGTTAAATGTTAAATGTTAAATGTTAAATGTTAAATTCTTCCTTTAAAAAATGAAACTATAAATAATAATTAATCAATTTTACTTGATTCTATTTTTAGATTTAATATTTCCAGTCTTGATTTAATATTAAATATCCAGAAAAATAAAAGCGTAAACCCCGTTAAAGAACTTAAAAATATAGTTAGCATTACCGGATTCATAGTAATCTTACCCTGTGAATTGACAATAGTATCGGCCGGATGTAAAGATTCTACAATTCTCGGCATAATAAAAATAAAAAACGGTACAGTTACGAAAGCAATTATAGAGTAAACCGAACTTAATTTTGCTTTCTGCTCCGGGTTCTCGATAGCAGAGCGCAAAGAAAAATAAGCGCCATATATCAGGAGCAATATAAATATCGATGTCTCTCTCGGGTCCCAATTCCAAAACGAGCCCCAATTGAACTTCGCCCAAAGCGAACCGGTAATAGTTGCAAGTATGCAAAACATGAATCCGATTTCCGCGGCAGAAAATGCTTTAATATCAAGTTCAATTTCCCTTGTTCTAAGATATCTGATAGCATAAATCATAGAAGTCAGAAATGCAAGAACTGCAATCCATGACATTGGAACGTGCAGATAAATGATTCTTGCTTTATCCCCTAAACCGGGAATAAAAGGTATTGGCACCACGACTGCTGCTACAATAACAAATGTAATTATTAGAAAAACGAGTATTTTATAGTATGCTTTCAACGATTATATAATTGATTTTTCTTTAAAGCTATTAATTTAAAATTGATAATTAAAAATTTACAATTATTTTGGTATTGGTCTTCCCATCATTTCGTAAATATCCTCAATTTGTTTCTTATTGGCTTTAGCTTCATTGTTATCGGGTTCTAAATCGAGCACCCTGTTATAATGTTTTAATGCAGGACCATATTTCTTTTTAGGATTCAGGTTAGCTTTAAACATCAGATAATTTCCGGCATCCAGATGTTTTTCAGCAAGCAACTTTTTATTTTCATCCGTTTTATTCTTGCTATATACGGATTCAAAATCAAAAGCTTCTTTGGATAATTTTTCTGCTTGTGGATCTGATGCATCTTCCGAAGCCATATCTGTGTTATCCGTTTTTTGCTGATTATCCTGTGACATATTTCCGTGTGGATTTCCCGGAGTAGTATTTTGATTTTGTTGAGTTTTATTATCGGTCAGTTTTTTTTCTTCCATTTTCGAACAGCCCGCAAACAAAAACGATATCAAAATTAACGCTAAACTAATTCTCATAAATTGATTTAAAATGTTAATAAATTAAATTATTAGGTATAATATAACAAAATTATATATTATAGAAAATATAACAATCTTATTCAAAATTACGTTCAGAATTTTAGCAGATAAACTGAATACTTTCCGGGTATTTTAAATCCGGAAAGTATAAAAGAAATGTTATTTTTCGTTAAAATCAATGACTCCGTTAATATGTTTAGTTTGGTTTATAATCACATTATTGGAATCTATTACAATTCCATGGCAATACCAGCATGGTAATACTACAGATGGATGGGTACCTCCCGGCCTTGGATCCCCTGTTACGGGGTTTCCGTGGCAGGTGCCGCAATATACACTCTCCGGATTATTAAATACCGGTTGATTATTTAAATTACCATTCTTCATATATCCATGACAATATACATTAGAACATATTTGTGTCCCTCTATCGAAGGAAGGATTCGGAACTACAGACCCGCCTCCTGTAATTGTTTTAGCAAGAGTTCCAAAAACAATCGAAGCATATCCAAGATGTGTAGTATCAATGTGATTTGTATCACTAAAACTACTTACAGGTAAATGGCATTCGGTGCAAACGACCGGTCTTGAAATTCTTTGAGTAGTATCGGTAGTCAACATACCTTCATGTGTACCTACTCCAATATCAGTTTCGTTTAATTTCCCCAGCAAAGATTTCGGCGGATAAATATGTTCTGAGTTTCCATGACACATATTGCACACTTCGAATCCCTGAGTATGGCATTCAAAGCAGCTTTGTTTTGTATTAGCACCTTTTAAATCATTACCGTGACAACTTTTGCATCCTTTAAAAGCCCAGTCTTTATTTGTCGCGATATAATTTCCGTGGAAATTAGCATCTGTAGGTGTTGTCCATCCTGCACCATGGAAAGATAAAACCGGAGCAGTAACAAGATTATCAGCCTGCTTGGTGCAGCCGGAAATAAATACAGAGAAACTCATGTATAATATTAACGCTATAATCGGTAGAAAATATAATTTTTTTATCATATTAATTATTATAAAATTATTTTTTTCATTTATAAAATTTTTTCACACAATATTATTTAGTACCATGACAGTAGCCGCAGAAACCAATTCCCGCTTTTCCATCGGGTCTTGCATTCGGGTCTGTATGACACGTAAAGCATACTGCACCTTTCGTATTATGCCAGATTCCTCTTTCACTGCTCATAAATCCATTTTCATGCGTTCTCGGATGAGTACCTTTCACTCCATTATTATCATAATGGCATTTCACGCAGGTCGGATCACCCCCTTCAATACTGTGACAGGATTCGCACGATTCGATATCCCTTTTTGCAAGTGATGCATGCAAGCCACCGCCCGAATTTACACCTACCGTCGTAAACTGAGGCTGTAAATGACTTTTAGGTGCAATTCCTGTTACAAGATTTCCACCATTTTGATGACAGGACGCACAGAAATCGACCGGATCGTGACAGGTTTTACATTCGAAACTCTTTTGATTTGCATCTAAACCATGTGTATATAAATAATTCAGATTGTGCACAGTATTAAGTTTTTGCAATGTTGACCTGTCTATTTTCGTTGCTGTTTCCTTTGAATAATACGGCGAATAAAAATCTTTAATTGTATTTTGACCTGTATATTTATTCGGTTGATGACATAACTGACAAAAATCATCCGAGTGACACATCATACAATTATTTTTATTATCATCGAGATTCGAAACCACTTTATGTTCATTCAGGAAATTAGAATTCAAATGTGATTTCGGTTTTAAATTCGTAAGATTCGTATGACAGGCAGAGCAGTTGTTTGTAGCATTTTTACTCTCGTGGCAGGAATAGCAAGTTTCCATTTTCGGGAATAAACCGGCGCTTTCACCTGATAATTTTACAGAATCCAGCCCGAAATGGCAATCATTACACTTTCTGCCAAGGTCTATATGATATTTGTGGCTGAAAAGCAATTCTTTTGTTGTCGGCTGCAGCGGTTTATAGACTTTTTCATAATGGCACAGATTACAGGCTTTATCATCTTTCACATCATGACAGGATTCACAATCTTTCATTAAAGGAATTAAATTATCCGATAAAGTAACAGATGAAGGAGCTTTCAGGTGGCAATCTTTACATTGCATCCCGTTATCTTTCACATGCAATTTATGATTAAATTTTATGAGGTCTTTATTATCCGTTATTTTTAATGTCTTGTGAGAATCGAATATCTTCGCGGCAGTTTTATTAAAGTTTATATACGCCGTCAGTGACATAAATGATATTGCACTTACAAGAATTAATAAATAGAATTTTGTTATTTTCATATATTAAAAAATAAAATTTTTCTTTTTGCTTGGTTTAATAATTACTTTTCTATTATTCAATTTGTCAAAGGTTTATTTAAATTTACTGAACATCCAGTAGTTAAAGCCAACTAAAAATCTTGTATCGGTCTTATATTCTTCGTTAGATAAAAACTGACCCTGCACATCCACGGATATTCTTGGCTCCGGTCTGTAAGTCAGACCTAATAGCCCGGAATAAGCATTGGATTTATCTGTTGCGTAATCACTTATTTTATATCTCGAAAAATCCATACTCAGATTTAAGGATAATTTAGATTTAACAAGTTCGTGTGAGACGTATCCGTAAATTCCATCCGACTGACCGGCATAGCCGTCATATTTGACAAATGACACGCCAAAGAACCGGTTGTTTACGCCGAGTTGAAATTTCAGGGAATGGTCACCATTATAAATCACATTTCCGATTCTTCCATACAGGTTATAATTTTCGTTCAGAACATAATCAAGGCCGCCTTCATATTCCTGTGTAGTGCTGTGAGTAAAAACCCAAAATATGGAATTATAACTTATCTGCGGTTCCCTGTAAATGAATCCCCCCGAAAATCTTAAATCTTTCATAAGTAAAATATTCGCATTAAATTCACCCCGGGTAAGATGCATCCTGTTAACATCCCAGTAAGCTTTTCCATAAACATTGTGCTTATTCAGGAACGAATAATTCACATCCAATCCCGCTGATTGGTCTGCTTTCGAATCCGTTTCGACAAGAACCTGATGTGTATTGAATATACTGTCGGCTCTCAATGCATAATAGGAGTCGGGTTGTCTGCGTTTATTCTGATAACTCACAGCAGCAACCAAATCTTTAACTCCGTAATACAGGAACTGAGCACCAAGCGAATAATTTTTCTTTATTGTAGGATATTTATCAATATCATAAGTCAGCGGAGTTAACTCTCCACCATAACCTATTAACTGGTATTCCTTATTTGTTCCCATCTTCAATTTTAAATAAGCACCATCTATAGTACCTTTACCTGTACCCGCAGAAATATATTGTCTTCCCAATTTTATATCGAGATGATTGAAAAGATTTGTTCCTTTTAAGTATAAGCTGTAGAACCGGTAAGCGAATCCTCTCCCGATTTTATTTACAACATCTTCATCGGTTTGAAGAAATGTATTAAATGTCCATTTCCCTACAGAACCGTCCAGTAAAAGGTTTTGATACCCTGTGATGTGCGTGGTATAGGTTGTATTTCCGCTCTGTACCAAAGAGTCCATTCTTTGCCAGGAATAGAAATAAGTACTAAATCTCGTATTAATTGTTTGTGAGAATGAAACCGAGTAAAACAAAAGAAAAATTAATAACGTCGTAAAAAACTTTTTCATAGGCTAAAACGTTAAGTTATAAAGTTTTAAAGTTGTAAAGTTAAAAAGCTAATAAAAATCTTAAAAATTTTTTAAAACCTCACTCCCGAATATTAATCCGGGAGCGGGTTGAACAATTATAATAATACTTTTTTGAAATTCAAATTTTACAAAAAAAGTACATCAGACAATTTAATTATTTCGGAGGAATCATATGTTTTATCTGATCCCAATACGTATCGTAATTAAATTCCTTATAAGTCGGACTATCGGCATTATGACAGGTTATACAGAATTTTTCTTTTTCGTTATGAATAATTAGACCATTATCCATAGCTTTTTGTTTATCTTTCATTATTGAAAGAGATTTATATTCAGAACCCGGCCCGTGGCAGGTTTCACACTGGACACCATCTTCTTTATTAAAAGAATCCGCGAGTTCATCCGGATTAATATCTTTTCCAAGAACGTGGCATTTGATACATTGAGGTGTTTCAGATGCTTTTGTTGAAAATCCTTTATCTTTGGCAATTTTGTCTGCGGCATCAGTTGTAAGAGATGTCCAGGCAGATGAATGTTTGGAGCTTTTCCAGATATCATACTGCTTTCCCTGTGCTTCGGATTTGTGACAGGTCATGCATTTACTAACTCCCACATATTTGAAGTCACCAGCAACTCTCGAATTAATAGAACCTGAAGTCACTACGAGAAAAAGGAAAACAAAAAATACAATCCCGGATACTAACAGAATGTTCTTTTTCATATTTTAATTTGTTTAAGTTAAATAAATATATTAATTCAATTAATTTATATTTTTTTTCGAATCAAGCAAATGTACGGAATTTTTTCGAAAAATTATGTCCGTTTTTTTTCGATTTTTCTGAGTTTAAAATAAAGAGCGACACATATAATAGTAATTAAGATAGTTGAAACACCAAGACCTATTCTTCTTACATAATAATCTTTTATTGACTCTTCACCTGTTATTTTCGCTTTATTGGTAATGTTAAAACCTTCGTTTATTGAGCCTGTAAATTTTTCTAAATTGCTGTAATGAATTACGTTTCTTGTCGTTATCAAAACTTTTTTAATATCGTTACTATCAAATTTAGCATCACTTACATCCATACCTTTTTGCTCGGCTTTGTTAATGAGATAACTTGCAAGGTTAACTTCTTTTAACAGACTATCGATATATGATTTCATTGTTATTGCGACCTGTATACCTTTATCCTGATTCGCATGACATTTTATACAAAAAGATTTTTCTCCATTACCAATCATTTCATCGGAAGTCTTAGAAATTCCGTGATTACTATGACAGGCAGCGCAATCGTGAATATTTTTTTTCTGAAATGCATCTTTATGCGGACTTTCCTGAAACATTTGTTCGTTCAGAGCATGACAGGTTCCGCAAACTTTAGTAATTGATTCGACTTCCGGAGGTGCCGCACCATGGTCACCGTGGCATTTATTACAGGATGGAGCATTTTTATCTCCTTTTTCCAATAACGCAATTCCATGCACACTCGACTTATATTTTTCATACTGGTCTGTAGGAATATTATATTCTTTCATATAGTTCGCATCTCCGTGACATTTATTACAGGTAGATGGAACATTTGTCACATAAACTCTCGATTGAGGGTCTTTTACATTTTTAATATCATGATTTCCGTGACAGGAAGCACAATTTGCTACTTTGGAATCACCGTTGAAAATTCTCTGACCGTGAACAGAAGTTTTATATTTTTCCAACTGGTCAACAGATATACCGGGATTATAAGTTCTCATATATGATGCATTGCTATGACATCCCGTACAAGTTTTTACAATATTTAATCCATTTACTTTTGAAGACGGACTTTTTACAGGAACGATATTATGAATTCCATGGCAGGTAACACAATTATTTATTATAGTCCCATTACCTGTATTCGACTGACCATGAACACTTTTAACGAAATTGTTAAATTCATTCGCATGACATTTTGAACATATTTTTAATACCTGCTGTCCATGAGGAATTCCAATAAATCCCGCAGCTTTATTCATAGCCTTATCCTGGTCATCACTTTTTGAATCACCTCCGTGACAAGCGGAACAGGTAATCCCTTTCTTAAAATGAATATCCGAGCTGAACAATACAGCCGGCTGTTTAAATTTACCATCAAGAATTAAATGACAATTTAAACAATTATCTTTTGAAACGGTTTCCTGGGATAATATAGAAGCGGGAATTAAGAATAATAAGACAGTCAGACACAAATATGAAATATGTCCGTGATTTATTATAATTTTTTTAATGAAATTATCCATCTGTTATGTCAAAGCATTAAGTTATAAATCCAATAATAGTAAAAACCAGAATAAATATAATCACAAAAATTCCCAAATAATTAATCCAATACCATTTTTTCCCTCTCGGAGTTTTTCTATCCCAAAAAGGAATTAAAAACCAAAATAATCCCGCCAAACCGAACATCATCACGCCGAATACTTCACCATCTATCACACTTAATTTTGCCGGTATAAGTTTTAAAGTTTGAAACATAAATAAAAAATACCATTCAGGTTTTATTCCAGCCGGTGCAGGAGCCAACTCTTCGGCTTTTTTTCCTAATTCCCAGGGGAAAAACACTGCGAGAATAGATAAAACATTTATAATAATTAACCAGATTAATAAATCTCTCATCATGAAATTCGGAAAGAACGGAATATTTATTTTCTTTTTGTCAGACATTTCATCCCAATCTTCAGGAGCAGCCATACCCTGTCTTTGTATAAAAATTAAATGTGCTGCGAGAAAAAAAATAAAAATTCCCGGTAACAGAGCTACGTGAAAGCCAAAGAATCTCGAAAGTGTTGCACCTGTTACTTCTTCTCCGCCTCTGAGTATATTCATTATATACTCGCCGACAAACGGTATAGTTTTCGTAATATCTGTTCCGACCTTTGTAGCGAAAAGAGATAATTCATTCCATGGCAATAAATAACCCGTAAATCCAAAACCCATTGCTAAAACTAAAAGAATAAAGCCTGAATACCACGAAAGTTCTCTGGGTTTACGATAGGCTTTCGTAAAAAATACGCTGAACATATGAATAAATGCGGCAAGGACCATCAAATTTGCAGACCATGAATGTATAGACCTTATCAGCCAGCCAAATTTCACTTTTGCTGAAATAAACTGAACACTTTCGAAAGCAATATCTGCACTTCCTTTATAGTAAAGTAAAAGTAAAATACCCGTTACAACCTGAATAATAAATAATAGTAATGTAATTCCGCCAAAATAATACCATATGGTACCTCTATAAAGAGGAACCTCTTTTTTCTTCATGAAAGAAATAAGATCATTTATCTGAAATCTTTCATCAATTTTATGATACAATTTTGAAAAAATTGACATCAGCAATAATTAATAATTAGAAAATTTATTTTGACACAAAAATTTCATCCTTCTGCACTGTAATATTATAAGGTGTAAGAGGTGCAGGCGGCGGACCACTTATATTTTTTCCATTTAAATCGTATCTGCCATTATGACACGCACACCAAATCAGATTTTCATCTTTTTTATACTGGACGGTACAATCTAAATGAGTGCAAACTGCACTAAACGCTTTGAACTCTCCTTCGTTTGTTCTTATTAAAATTCCGGGTTTATTACCTATTTTAAACATTTTGCTGGAACCATTTTCAATCTCGGTTGTTTTCGCTATTTTTAAATTTGAAACGTCGACTTCCTGAGCTTTTGGCGGCTTGAGGTACAAGAAAATCGGATACAGAACGGCAGATAACAAGGCGAAGAAACTAAATCCTAAGATATAATTTAAAAAATCTCTCCTTGTCTGTTTTTCCTGAAAAAAATTATCTTCCGCCAAAACGAATTATTTTAATTTACAAAATTTTAATAAATAAAATATAATTTATGACATCACTTTTCCGCAATTTAAAAAATATCGGGATTAAATCAAATCTAATTACTTTAGTTTTTTTAAATTTTTAATTTTTTCCGACAACAAAGAACTTAGCAAGTCATAATTGTGAACATAGATGCTTGGATGTGATACAATATCGTTTACTAATTTCTTCGTGTCCGTTACGAGTGTTTGTCCTTCATCGCTCAGTTGAGCGGTCTTCAAATCTTTAAGTTCATTTTCAGCATCTTTAATTAATTTCTGAATATCAGTTCTCCATTCATTAGCCGTTTCCCTGTAAGAATTATCATGGCATTTCAGACAAATATCCGTAGTGGGTTTTATTATTTTCACAGCATCGGAATGACAATCTATACAGTTTACTTTGCCTGTTTTCATATAATCAGGCTGGGATTTGTTCATATAATTTCCGCTATATACCGATGCCTGGAACAGATGACACTTAGAGCAATCCTGGTCAGTGTTGACTTTAGTGTGATGACAAGTATTGCAGTTTTGTTTAGTTACTATAAGTTCACCATGTTTGTTTTCATTTGAATGGCATTTAATGCACGGTAATTTTTCTTTTACTATGTGCTGATTATGAGAGAAATTCAAATCGAATATTTTTACAGATATCTCCTGTATTCCCGAATGGCAATTATAACATTCATTCGGAATAAATTCCGAACCTGTCTGGAACGCCGGCAGCTTAACACTTGAACCAATTACATTTAAAGCCTGAACCATTAAATTATAACCTGCNNTTAACAGTTTATCGGCAAACTGAACATTATGAACGCTTTTGCCGATTTCAACAATTTTTATATTATGATACGCATCTTCCAGAAGTTTTTCCGCCTCCGGTTTTTTATTTGCTTTTGAATTTTTAATTTGAAAAGATACGGTGTTATAAATGGAATTTATTGTTATTAATCTTTTCGCGGCTGCTTCTTTCCATTGAGCAACAAGTTTATCATAACCTTTACCATGGCAGGTTTCGCACGAACTGCCTGAAGCAACTGATGTACTGATATCACGCGGGCTTTTCTCGTGAAAGATATGACATCCTTTGCAGTTAATCCCGTTAAGAAACATAGGGCTTGGTATTTTATCGGTATTAATTCCGTTATTCCCGGTATATAAATTAACCTGAGAAGTATGTGAATTCTCGTGACAGCCGATACAATCAGGCGGACTGTTCGGGTCAATTTTTTGTATTTTATGTTGTATACTCGAGTGACAGACGAAACATTTTACACTGTGCTTGCTGATATGGGTGGTGTGCATAAATTGTGTATCGTCATATTTTGCAAGCCGGTCATTTTCAAAATGGCACTGGAAACATCTTTCCTTACCAACATCACCATTACCAACAACCGTGTTCGAATGGCAGTACAAACAGGAAATATTGTTATTAGCAACATTTGTATGGTCATATCTGAAATTAGCCATTTGTTCTTTTGTCTTAGACTTCCAGTTATGGCATGTTGTACAATTTGAAAGCTTGTCATATTTATTTTCTATGTCTGTTGACTTAATAAAATGGCAATTGAAGCAGGTAGTTTCCGTAACTTCTATGTGAGTACCCTGAACAATCTGAGAATGGCAGCTTGTACATTTTAAAGTTTTACCGCGTCTTAATTCCTGCAGGTGATGTTTATGATTAAATGCAATACCTTTAAAATCATAAGTTGTATCCGTGAAAGCCTGTCTTTCGTGGCATCCTGGGCGGGCGCAGGTATTATCAGGAATTTCAGCCCATGGTTTTCTTTTTTTATAAGATAAAGAAATATAATTTACAATTTGCACCAATCCGTTAAGTTTTCCTCTTATCGTACCCGATATGCCCGGTTCGAAATGGCATTCGACGCAATCTACTTTATTATGAGCAGACACCCTCCAGCTTTGATAAAAGGGTTCCATATAATGGCAGGTGGGGCAAAATGCCGGTCTGGAAGTAAATTCAGCAGCTCCTGCAGTAATTAAAATAAATAGTAAAATATAGAGTCCAAAAAAAAGTAAAAATCTTTTGAATCCAAAAACATTTTTAAACAGTCTTCTTTTTTTCTTTTCCGTAGCTACTTGATTATCCATCTGAATTTTAAAATTAAATTACCGGGCGAATAGTACAACTAAAAAATAACTGAAAAAAAACCTACAAATCAATTTTATCTTTTATATCATTAGTGTTTTGCTGCTCTTGCTCAATAGCTTCCAGCTCAAGCGGGTGTTCGTGTTCCATTTCCTCACGGGTTAAATAGCCTGTGATGAATGCTTTATTAATAGGATACACGTCAGGATTATATATTACGAAATAAAAATGCCAAATAACAATTGCAAGAGAAGCTAATATTGCCTCATAAAAATGTATTGCTGTTGCTATATCCATTCCTATATTTGAAACGACAGGAAGAAAAGTATTTTCGAACCACAAGATTACACCTGTAACACCCATTACGACATTGCCCCAAACGAGTGCCCAGTACTCCGACTTCTCTATATAACAAAATCTGCCGTATTTTGGTTTCACGTTAGTTCTGTTAAAATAGTATTTTATCGTTCCAATTACATCGGTTAAGTCTTTTTTTGTAAACCATAAATCTATGATTAATTTTCTTCCCCGTTTTGTAAAAGTAATATAAATTAAATGATAAAATGAATCGAGAATCATAACTACAGCTGCAACCCTGTGAACTGTTCCCCTGATTTCAAATGCAAAGTCTCCAAAAAGACTACGGACCCATGATACCCAAACTGCTTCAGGATATTTCAATGCAAATCCTGTCATTACAAGAGTTATGAAACTTGTGAGCAGGAGAAAATGCTGTACCCGCTCATTCAGAGTCATTCTTAAATATTTTTTATCCTTTTCCGCTGACATCTTTTTCTTTTTCTTCGTTTTCAGAATCGTTTTTATTATTTTTATTTTTCATTTTTTTTAATAAATCAAATAAGTTATGTAAAGCCATACCGCCGATAGTAACAATTATTAATATAATATAAAATCTTGACAGCCAGAACAGCAACGGAGATTCGTTTAGAGAAGCCGTAATATGAATCGGTGTATTGAACAAAGTCTGGTTAGCTCCCGGATGACACTTGCCGCAGGTTTGCGGAAGATTCTTTTTGCTAATCGTTGAGAGCGAATCCGATGACGGCCTGATATTATGGTGGCTGTGACAACTTTCACAATTTGCTGCTACTTTAGAGCCACCTCTTATTGCAAGTCCGTGAAAACTATTCATATAGGATTCTGTTCTACCCGTCGGAATATTATATTTTTTTGTAAGCTCAACTGAATTATGACAATCGGAACACAGTTGAACCAATCCTTTTGAATTTGAAATCCTGTTTTGCACATCATTATTTTTCGCAATCTGGTGGTTACCGTGACACGTATTACAATTAGGCGCGTCGGGACTATTTTTTTGTGTTAATGATACTTCGTGAATACTTCCGGTATATTCGTTTAATTCCTTAACGTGACAATTCGACTGTCCGCAGGTTTTCGGAATATTTTTTCTGTAAATTCTTGAGTTCGGGTCATCAGCTTTATTCATCTCGTGACTACCGTGGCAATCTGCACATGTAGCGGCATTCTTTCCTTCTTTTAAAGCTTTATAATGATAACTATCTTTATAATTACTTATTAAAACTTCTTCACCTTTATAATTTTTATGCGGAAGCTTTTGTTCCTGATGGCATCTGAGGCAAAGTTCAACCTGGTTTAATTTAGAAAATTCATCCGATTTTAATGTTGACTGAATGCTGTGTTCTCCGTGACAATCCGTACAGGATGGTGCTTTTGGATTTTTCTTTAATAATTCCTGTCCGTGTTTAGAGTTTTTGAATTTTGCAACGATATCCGTATGGCATTTTCCGCAGGTTTCAAGGGACCTGGCTTTTGATGTAGATGATTCGGGATTCTTTGGATTTTCTATCATATGATTTCCGTGGCAATCAGTACAACCCGCTGCAGGTTTTCCGTCTTTCTGAATAGAGCTGTGTATACTTGTTTTATATTGTGATACAAATTTCGCAGAGCCTTTAGTATCACCCGGAAATAATTTTTCATCGAGGTGACATTTCAGACAGGACTGTGATTCGATTGACATTTTACTTGGCAGTATCTGATGCGAGCCGTGACAATCCACGCAAGTCGGTGCATTCTTATTACCCGATTTTAAAGCAACCTGGTGAACGCCGTTATTTCCCAGCATTTGATTTGTGGTATGGCATTTTCCGCAAATCGTCAACGATTCACTTTTAATTAATTTCTTTGTCATGTGTCCGCCCTGATGGCAATCATCACATTTTACATTTTTCTTATAATGCGTACTTGACATAAACGCCTGAACATTTTTATTATTATGACAGGCTAAACAGTTGGAAGTCTGGTCTTTACCATATTCACGGGCAGGCAGAATATTATGTTTTGTATGACACTGAGAACATTTGACATTATTATGAACATTATCAGAAGAAGCCTTAATATTATCATGACAGGATTTACAATCTACATCGGATTTTTTAGGATTATGAGGAAGATTATCGGCATTATAATTTATATGACAATCTATACATTCAATGACTTTGTGAACCGAATGTTTAAAATCCGCACTGCTCACATAAATGGAAATTTTTTTTCCATTCTTTTCCATTGTTAAATCTTTGTCATCATGACAGGTCAGACAATCATCAGAACCTTTTGCCCTGATTATCGGTGAATTGATTAAAATTATTATAAAACCCGTTAATAGTGCTAAAGATAATATAACATAAAATAATCTTCTGTTTTTTAATAGTCGTCTGCTCACGAATGTTTATTTAAGTATATTTCGTTTAATACGTTACCAAGTTCACTCATCTTTAATGGTTCCGATATTTGTTGAATACCCGGAGAAATACCGTTTTCATTTTCATTTAAAGACGGTAGACAAATGAATTCGGATTTGTTATACTTCTTTATTATTTCCTCTTTTATTTTGCTGTTAATATCTTTATCTAAAATTATACAATCCGGAGAAATATTTAAATTCTCTAAAACGGACTTATCCGGATTTAAGTTAGAATTTTCCGAAATATGAGTACAACTAAAAACATATCTGTGGTGTGAAATAGTTTTCATTATTAAATCGCATAATATCGAAGTAAGACAGAAAATATGAACTTTGAAATCTTTTTCCATATGATTATTATCAAGTTCAATAAGAATTGCAATAATCATACCAAAAAAATCTGATTAATTAACATATTTATTCTTCAATAAACCGGGTTTTGTGGATATAATCCCCAGTCATTGTAGATTGTACTCTTTTAAACAACAAATATCAATAATAAAATATCTTTCAGCATCTTGAATCGGATAAAAAATTATTTATTGTTTATGCTTTTAAACTTTCGTTTTAAAGGTTTAATCGGAATGCCGCTTTTACAGTAAATTCCATCATCAGCGTCGTTTCCTACCCGGCAAAACAAACAAAGAATTTTATTGTAATATTCTAAAATATTAATTTATTGTTCTATTTTGAAATCAATATATTTTGTTTTTATTAACTTCCCGAAAATGGAATTTTAAGAAATGTGTTATAAATTGTATTAAATAAAAATATAAAAATCTGTATTAAAAAAATTAACACTCACTATATCAAACTGATTAATAAGTTAATTTAAAATTTTTTAAAATTGCAAAGAAAATAATACTACTTAAGACCCATTACAACAGATATTTTTGTGGTATCATCAGAATTCAAAACTATATTATTAACAGCCTGATTATATCCGTTTTTTGACGTTATCAAATTTGTACCCATCTGACCTCTCGGCATTTGAATATTTAGAAATTCGAAATATCCTGTGCTAGTTGTAACGCCCGATAAATTAAAATCAGGTAGTGAAACGATAACACTATCGATTCCTGCAGATGTGCCGGCATCCTTAATATATCCCTTTAAAAAGCTCGGATCATATTCCGATTGCGCAGGGTTCTGGCACGAAATATTTATAACTCCGATTGAAACAGCAAGAATTAAGATTAACAGTATATTTTTCATATATTTTTTTTATTTAAATTTAAAAGAAACCACTTTCAAAAAACACTTGTCAAAGTGTAATATATTTTCTTGTTATATAATTCCCGAATTAAAAAGAAATATTACAAACGAATTAAGTATTGAATAAATGTAAAAATTAAAATATTTTTTGTGTCGGGGAGTCTC
>PNBM01000197.1 GCA_003135995.1 Ignavibacteriota bacterium
TTTCCCGTGGGATTATTAGGCGAAGCTATTAATACAATTCGCGGTTTTTCCATATCATAAACCTTAATCATTTTATCAACGTCATAATAGTATGAATACAATCCTTTTTTCTGGTCAATATACATAGGGTATTCAACATTGAATCCGCCGACTTCATAAGCAACTTTTTTATAATACCACCACGCTTCTTTAGGAATAAGAATCTTTTCTTTTCTGTCGAGGTAGTAATGAATTATTTGTTTCAAAAGATCTTCACTTCCGTATGAAAGAATTACCTGCCTTTCGGGTATATTAAAATCATCTGCTATTCTTTTCGACAAGGACGATTTTATTCCTTTTGCGAAATCCCTCGAATACCATGCAAGTTCATCAAGCGTGACATTTTTTAAAAACTCAAAACATTTCGGAGATGGTCCGTACTGGGACTCATTCCTGTCAAGCCATTGAATCTCGCTATATTTATTTTTATTCGGCATGATTTGTATATATTTAATTTTATAAATATTTATTTAATAAAAAAATAATTTATTATTTAGATAAAAATCTTTTGATTCCGTTTTTACATTCTTCCGTCATTCTTGTCAAAGCATTCATATCAACCGCATAACCAAGCGCCGATTCGAATCCCATNNAGACATTCACAAAGCTTATCCGTAAAGCTTTCAATCATATACTGGTCAACTAGATAATTTGCAAACCCGATTCGGAAAGCTTCGGCGCCGGTGATGAATTTACAGGTTAGCAATAAATCTTTCGCCTGTGCTTCGGATACACGTTTTAACAAAAAGTTCATCACAATTGCAGGAATAAAACCAATCTTAACCTCTGTATAACCAAACTGTGCTTTATCAGAAGCAACAATTAAATCGCAGGCGCTTGCAATTCCGCACCCGCCCGCCAGAGCATATCCTTCCACCATTGCTATCGTAGGCTTGTTGCACCTGTAAATCGTCAGAAGCAGATTTTTAAAATTCTCAGAATCTTTTTTGTTTTCTATTATATCAAATTCCGATATTTTATGAAGGTAATCAAGGTTCAGCCCGCTGCAAAAATTACCGCCTGCACCCGTAATTATAACTGACCTCGTTTCTGAATCGTTTGAGAAAATATTGATAGCATCGATTATTCCGTTAATTATTTCTTCATCGAGCGAATTTCTTTTATCGGGTCTGTTTAAAATTATTTTTTTAGTCTGCTTGTTATCGATAATCAATATTTTATCATTATTTGTGCCCATAATCCGGTTTAATAATTATTTTGTGTTTGTTAATATATAATATTCGTCATCAATGTTCAATATCTGAGAATTGATTAAAAAATATTTTTTTAGTGTCTCTTCGTTTATAATTTTCTTTGGGTCTCCCAATTCAGCAATTTTCCCGTTTTCCAGCAGCAATATTTTATTTGTATATTGTAAAGCAAGATTTAAATTATGCGTTACAATGATTATAGTTAAATCTTTTTCAGTATTAAGTTTACTGAGTATCGAAAATATTTCGAACTGATAATTGATGTCAAGAAATGTCAGGGGCTCATCGATTATCAAAATCTTCTCCGATAACTCCGAAGTTATATCAAGCTGAACCAATGCGAGCGTGATAAGAACTTTTTGCTTTTCACCCCCTGATAAATGTAACAAAGATTTATCTTTATATTCACCAATTCCGGTAATTTCTATGCTTTTATTTACAATTTCTTTATCCCTGCTGTTATAAGTGAAAGACGAAAAATTCTTATAAGCATATCTGCCCATCAAAAGCAAATCATAAACTTTTAATCCTTCAAAGAACAAAATATCCGACTGCGGCAGATAACTTATAATTTTCGCAAGTTCCCGTTCATTAAATTTTTCAATGCCGCCCCGTTTATAATTTATCGTTCCATTATAATTTTTATATATTCCCGCAATTATTTTTACTAAAGTCGATTTTCCCGAGCCGTTTCTTCCGATAATTCCTATAAAATTTTTTTTGTCAACCGAAAAAGACACATCTGATAATGAAAACTTGTTTCCTGAATATCCAAAATTTAAATTATCTACAGTCAGGAGTTTGTTTTCCATTTTATCATCCTTATTTATGATACTCCATTGTCTTTGGATTATAATACCACTCGAATTTCCCCTGTCCATTATCCACATCAAAATCTATATAGCATACTCCTGATTTTTTAAAAGGTAATTCAAAATTTTTCCTGTCTGAAAAACTTTGCACCAAACTACTCATCATTGGCTCGTGACCAACCAGTGCAATCGACTTAAAGATTGTATTTCTTTTTAGAAGTTGTAAAACCTTCGATGAAGGGGTCGGAAGTGTAAGTTCATTTGCAACCTCTACATCGTTTTTATATTTCAGAATAACAGCAAGTATTTCCGCTGTCTGTACAGCCCGGACGAGCGGGCTGGTAAATATTTTATCTAAATCAGCAAAATCGTCTTTAAGTGCTTTAAACACCGTTGTCGATATTTTTCTCCCCTTGGGAGTAATAAATCTGATATCATCTGTTCTGACTGATTCTGTTTCATAATCAATTGCTTCCGTATGCCTTACTAAAAATAATTTCATATATATTTATAAGTTAATAATTACAATTTTAATTAATCCCGCATAAAAAAATTATACGAGTTCGCCTTCCATTGCTTTTATCCCGTTGGTATTTTTTAGCAATACCTGTTTTAACTGATGTTCAATCCCTTCGGTATAATTAACTTTTACACGAAGATAATTTTTTGTCCAGCCTTCTACGTAACCGTTTTTTCTTGTTTCTAAAAGAACTTCTTTCGTCTCACCTGTAAACCTGCTGTAATACTCAAATTTTTTCTTTGCTGAAAGATTTCTTAATATTTCGCTTCTCAAATTTCTTTCGTGCACATCCACGCTTCCGGGAAGCATAACCGCAGCAGTATTCCGCCTTTCGGAATATTTAAAAACGTGCAGATAACTAATGGGAAGTGAATCCAGAAAATTATAAGTATTCTCAAAATACTCTTTCGTTTCACCCGGAAAACCAACTATTACATCTACTCCGATACACACATCTTTTATCTTTTCGTTTAATTTAATTATTAAATTTTTAAAAAGTTCTGTGTTGTATCTTCTTCGCATAAGCTTCAGAATTTCAGCATCACCGCTTTGAAGCGGAATATGAAAATGATTGCAAAACTTATCGGATGAATTCACAAGTTCTATTATACTGTCAGTCAATAAATTCGGTTCAATCGAACTAATCCTTATCCTGTTGATTTCCAGTTTGTCAAGCTCATAAAGTAAATCTACAAACTTACAATCTCCATCAGAAGAATTCAACTTATAATCGCCGGTATTAACACCTGTTAAAACAATTTCTTTAAAACCCGTATCGATAATTTTTTTTGCATTCCCGATAACCTTGCTAAGCTCCAGACTTCTCGATTTTCCCCTTGCGAGCGGGATTGTACAAAAAGAACAGTTATAATCGCATCCGTCCTGAATTTTCAAAAAAGCCCGTGTCCTTGAATCAGTATCTTCCGAAAATGCTTCACCGAAATCATTTAATTCTTCGAGCGGTGATACAAAAATTTCCGCTTTCGGTTTTTTGCCCAAACAGGAAATCGATTCGGTTTCAAAATTTTCTATATAATCGAATAATTTGAATTTTTCATTCGAGCCAAGAACTAAATCCACTCCTTCTATTTCTGCAATTTCCTGAGGCTGCAGTTGAGCATAACAGCCTGTTATAATAACATATGTTTCGGGATTATCCCTTATTACACTTCGTATTATTTGCCGGCACTCCCTGTCGGCATTATTTGTAACGGTACAGGTATTAAGAACAAAAATATCTGATTTTTCGCCGTATTGCTTTATTTCAATTCCTCTTTTTTCAAATTGCTTTGTTATGCCCGATGTTTCGCTGTAATTTAATTTGCAGCCGAGCGTATGTAATGTAACGGTCTTTCGCATTCTTAAATTTACAAATTTCCAAGTGTTTTATTAATGTAAAAATTAAAGATAGATAAATTAATCTTTTTTATTATAATAAGATAATAAAAAATAGGGTTTTAATGATATATTATTGTAAAATCCCAATAAATCGTTGAATTTTTTTGAATCCTATTAAGTTAGAAATAGATACTCAAGTAAGTACGTTTTACAAATTCAAAAAATCTAAAAACAATGGAAACAAAAATCACTCCTATTAAATTCTTTATTGCCATGGTTATATTTTGTTTTTGCGTAATAACCTCAGGTTCAAATGCACAGGAAAAAATGCAAAGTGCAACACTATACAACAGGCTCGGAGGTTATGATGCAATTGCTGCAGTCACAGATGACTTTTTGATGAAGCTCATCAGCGAACCGTCTTTAACAAAATTCTTTGTAGGCTTCAGTGAAGATTCGAAAATGAGAATCAGACAACATATTGTCGAATTTATATGTCAGTCAACCGGAGGACCTTGTTATTATACAGGCAAAGATATCAAAACTATGCATAAAGGACTTGGAATTTCCGAAATCGAATGGGGAATTGCAGCAAATGACCTGAAGGAAATTCTCGACAAATATAAAGTCGGAAAAGAGGAGCAGGATGAATTATTATCTGAAATTTCGACTTTAAAACCAGATATTGTTGAAAAGTAAAATTATTTTAATTTTATATAGATTAAATTGAGGATGTGAGGAGAGAAAAAGATATTTTCGCTCTCCTTGATGCAGTTTCCATTTCGTTCTTATCATTAAGACGGAATGGAAACTGATTTTTTTTACATCAAGCTTCTACAAATATTTAATCCCTACGGGATTACAAACTTTATAAATTTTATGAATTTATTTTTCAACAATCACAGGTTCAGGCTCAAGATTTATTTTGAATTTCTCATAAACCCCTTTCCTGATTTCATCTGCAAGTTGTAATAAATCTTTTGTCTTGCCACCGCAGTTTATTAATGCGAGATTGTGATGCTCTGAAATACCGGCACCGTTTTTTTTGAATCCCTTCGGAAATCCTGTGTTTTCAATTAACCAAGCAGCAGAAATTTTTATTCCGTTTTCTGTTTCGTAATAAGGTATCTCGGAAATATTATAAGTTTGGTTAGTTGAATTGTAATAACTTTGTGTTTTGTGTAATTCTTCCTTAGTTAAAACCGGGTTAACAAAAAACGAACCGCAGGAAATCGAGTTCGGGTCGTTCACATCAATTACCATCGATTTGTTTTTTCTAAGCTCAAGAACAGATTCTTTGATTTGTTTAAGTGAAATCGTTTCGCTGTTATATTTCAGCTCGATATATTTTTTAAGTTCGGGATATATAATTTCAGGCTTGCCGTTTTTAATTAACCGGAACATCACTTCAGTAATTATATATTTATCTTTGTCTATATTTTTAAATCTGCTTTGCCTGTAATTAAAAAGGCAATCTTCATTTGAAAACATTGTTGGTATGTATGTTTCCCTGTTGATTGCTTTTACAAAAAATATTGTATCTTGAACTTCCTGCCCGTAAGCTCCGACGTTTTGAATAGGTGTGGCGCCCACGCTTCCTGGAATCCCGGCCAGACACTCTACTCCGGTTAAATTATTTTTCACACAATGATTCACAAATTCATCCCACGATTCACCACCGCCTGCTTTCAGAATCACTTTATCTTTGATTTTATTGTGAACGGATATACCTTTGATTCCAATTTTAATTATCAAACCGTCAAAACCATCATCCGGAAAAATTGTATTGCTTCCGCCCCCGAGCAACTGAATTTTTAATTTATTTTTATTTGCATATTCAAGACATTCGACAACTTCCTTTTCCGAGCCGCATTCAACAAAATACTTCGCCCTGCCCCCGAGCTTAATTGTTGTATAATCCGAAAGAAGTATGTTTTCTTTTATCTTAATCATATAATAAATTTTGTAAAATCAGCACTATTAGCGAAATCATTTAAATCAGTGATAAAATATTATAAACAAATTGAAAAATAAATGCAGATTAATTATATTAAAAACGAAAAATTTATTAAACATAAACAATGGAAACAAAAATAGCATTGGTAACAGGCGGGAATAAGGGAATTGGGTTTGAGGTTTGCAGGGAACTTGGGAAAATAGGATTTAAAACTATTTTGACGGCGCGGGATGAAAAACGCGGTTTGACGGCAATTAATAAACTCAAAGCGGAAAAAATTGATTGTGAATTTGTTTTGCTCGATACATCGGATTTGAAAAGTATTGAAAATGCTTTTTCGATTATTTCTGCAAATTATCCGAAGCTCGATGTTTTGATTAATAATGCCGCAGTTAGTCTCTATAAATCTTCGGACATACTCGACGCTTCAATTGAAAATATAACAGAAACAATTTATACGAACAGCCTTGGACCGTTATTCATAGTAAAAATATTTTCGCCGCTTTTGAAATCCGGAAGCAGAGTAATAAATGTATCGAGCGGAGCGGGTTCGATTTGCAACGGTATAGGAAGTTATTCTCCTGTTTACAGTACATCAAAAACTTTTCTGAATGCAATCACATGCCAGTTATCATTTTCTTTGAAGGGAAAAAATATTCCTGTTAATTCCGTTGACCCGGGCTGGGTGAGAACAGATATGGGGGGAATGGCGGCTTCACGCTCTGTTGAAAAGGGAGCGGAGACGATTGTGTGGCTTGCAAGCGAGGCACCGATAGATTTAACGGGGAAATTTTTGAGGGATAAAAAGGAAATACATTGGTAGTTAGCAAAACATTTACCATTAAGACACGAAGATCACTAAGAAAAACATTAGTAAATTTTGAAGCGAATCGGATTGTAAATAAATTTTAAGAACAGAAAATAAAATAAAATTTATAAACAGATTTCATATGAAATAAGTAAGGGCATTTATTTAATTTTCACCTCACCCCTGCCCCTCTCCTCAAGGAGAGGGGGAAAAATGAAAATTTTTGAGGGATAAAAAAGAAATACATTGGTAGTTAGCAAAACATTTACCACTAAGACACTAAGAATACAAAGAAAAGCATTTTATAACGTTAAGAGCAAGAGCATTTACACGAAGGATACTAATAAAGCGAAGAAGAGCTTTTTTAAATGTTAAGAACAAGAGCTTAAAGAATTTTTATATGAAGCTTCCGAAGAAATAACTTTGCTTTTCTTTTCGTTCGGATTTTTCTTCACAAAATATTCTTTTATTGCGGGATACAGTAATCCTGCTATTTTTTTATGTCCGAAAGATGATAAATGAATATTATCTCCAAGAAAAATATAATTTCCATCTTCATCATATTCTCCGAAACAGGGGATATATTCAATATCGGAATTTAAAAGCCGGGCAAATAATTTTTTATTTAATTTATTCAGCAGATAATTTTCCATTTTCGAGCGCGGTCTTGAAGGAGGTCCCTGCACAATGAGTTTGATGTTCCTGCTTTCACATTTTGATTTGAGAAAATAAATTATTTCGACAAATTTATCGATGGTTATTGAATTGTTGCCTGATAAAATTCCTGCTAAATAATTTAATTCTCTGAATATCTTTCTTAAGTATTGTTTTCTTTTTTTCCTTCCGTTAAAATCCCGGGTATTTACTGCAATTAAATCGGGTTCTTTAAATCCGGAAAGTTTATGCAGATTTATTTTCGATGTTTTGATTTTATTTTTGTTGACGAACCGTGCATAAACTTTTGAATTTATAAGGTATGGGTCGGGTCGCACGTGAAATAATAATATATCAGGTATGACTTTGGAAATAATATTATTGAAAGCTTCTTCGCATTCGTTTATTAAATCATATCTTGATATTTCAGTCCTGAGATTAATTCCCGATTCATCTAAAAGCCGATGAGCGATTAATTGGTGATAGAGCTCATCGTGTTTTATCTGCTCCTGAACGGGGAAACAGCCGCCTATAATTCCAAGTATATATTCCTGATTGTTCATATATTCATATCCTTTAAATATATTATTGCGGATATATATTCCTGCGGTGATATTAATTTTCTGTCACCTTTGATCAGAGCAAAACCCCTGCCGGGAATAAGATTTGACAGGTAATCCGAGATAATATTTTTTGCAATTATTTTTCTGTCTTCAATATCTTTGGATTTTAATTTTACGTTTTCTATTAGAATTTTAGATTTGCTTTTAATAAATTCACTGCATAATCTCGTTTGGTCCAAAGTCAATGTTACCTGGCTAAAATTATTTTTGCAGATGTTTTTAAGATATCGTAAATTAATATAGAAACTATCATAATTATCCAATTCCAAAAAAGGAGAGTTCACAAATTCAAAACCATTTGCTTCAATCAATTTTACCAGAGAACTTATAACGTCAAAATATTCTATAGAATTATGATGATAATACGGGAAATTTTTACAATCAAGATTATAGTCACAGTGACCGAATGCGATTTTATTTAAAACAGAATCTGTTTTTAAAGACAGGATATTCAGTAGATTTTTCATCCCTTTTTGACACTCAATTATGGGAATCACTTGTTTGAATTGAATTTCATTTTCCCTGAGTACTTTAATATACCCTATTAACTGACTTTTATTCTGGACTTTAGGTAAAAAAATGCAACTCCAGGAAATTTTTTTATTAAATTTTTTAAGTAGGTTTATATCTTTCGAAAAATTAGCATTTGATAGTTTATTTATCCTTATTCCTATTGATTGCTTTTTAAAATAAGCGGAAGATAATATCGAAGTAATTTCTTTTCTTAAATTCGATTTAATAGTATCGGTCTGTTTCTTGTTAAACGGAATAAATGCTGCGTCTTCGAGGTCGAATACTGCAACTGAATTATTTTTATTTATATTATTTACATATTTGAAGAACATTTTGGATTCTGATGTTCTTACAAACTGATAAGTAAAAATACGGTTAATATTTTTAAGTGTATATTGAATTGAATTATCCTCCTGGCTAAATTTATAAATATATTAATTCAATTGAAATTCAATTATAGATTATTTCCACAATATTTTAAATAATTTATTATTCATTGCTTAATTTAATTTAAATTTTCAAATTGCAGATGTAATGCAGCGGTTAAGTTGCAATACCTTGATTCATTTAATATTAAATATGTTAGATATTAAATATAAACTTAAGTTATTTAAAAAACCTAATTAATTTATTATGAAAAACATTAAAATCGACAAGCAGCTTTTCATCGAAAACAGGAAGAAACTCGTAAAACAATTAAAACCGGATTCTATCGCCATTATAAACGCAAACGATTATATGCCTACGAATGCTGACGGTACGATGCGTTTTAAACAAAACACAAATTTGTTTTACCTGACAGGCGTTGACCAGGAAGAAACAATCCTGCTTCTGTTTCCCGATGCACCTGACCAGAAATTCAAAGAAATTTTATTCGTAGCCGAAACGAGCGAGCTGATGGCTATATGGCACGGCAAGAAATTATCTAAGGAAGAAGCAACGGAAAAAACCGGAATAAAAAATGTGATGTGGCTTTCGGATTTTCCGAATATATTCCGCACACTTGTAACGGATGCATATAATATTTATCTCGAATCGAATGAACATAAAAGAGCAGTAATCGAAGTGGAAACAAGAAATGCGAGATTCATTAAATGGTGTAAGGAAGAATATCCTTTGCATAACTATGAAAGAGTTTCCCCGCTCATTTATAAACTTCGTATGTTCAAATCGAAGCAGGAAATCGAACTTATGAAAGAAGCAATAAGATTAACTGATTTAGGTTTCCGGAAAGTTATGAAAATGACAAAGCCCGGAGTTAAAGAATACGAAATCGAAGCGGAATTCATTTACCAGTTTATGCGGAACGGTGGTGCATTAGCGGATTATACTCCAATAATTGCATCAGGTCCGGGAGCTTGTGTGCTGCATTATATAGATAACGATAAACCCTGTAAAGACGGCGATTTAATTTTAATCGATGTCGGCGCAAGTTACGCAAACTACAATGCAGATATGACGAGATGCATTCCCGTAAACGGAAAATTTACAAAAAGACAAAAGGACGTTTACAATGCGGTGCTCAGGTCGATGAAAAGCACAATAAAATTAATTAAACCAAAAGCTGACTGGATGGCAATCCAAAAAGAAACAGAACAAAATATCGAAAAAGAACTTGTGGATCTGGGATTGCTTAAAATTAAAGACATAAAAGATCAGGACCCGAACTGGCCTGCATTTAAAAAATATTTCATGCATAATGTTTCTCATTTCCTCGGTCTGGATGTTCACGATTTCGGTTATTTCGATACTCCTTATGCACCCGGAATGGTATTCACGGTTGAACCGGGAATTTATATAAGGGAAGAAGGCATCGGTGTGAGAATTGAAAATAACGTCGTTTTGACAGAAAAAGGGAATGATGATTTATTTAAGAATGTACCTG
>PNBM01000185.1 GCA_003135995.1 Ignavibacteriota bacterium
CGCTCCGCGGTTAATAGACATTTAATATCAGTTAGGTATAAAGTCGTAAGTAAAAAAATATTTCAAATACGACCCACGACTTTAGTCGGGGAGAATAAATCTATTCCTGCATAACCGTTTTAATGGTCTATAATTTTTAATAATCCAGTTTCATTTTCTCGCTTTTAGCGTTTTACATTGTTATCTAACTCCCTGGAGACAACGAGAAAAACACACAAAACCCCAAAAATAGCGAAAATATGCATTTTATGCCTTGGCGGGAAAGAAATCCGCTTAAGCGAGAAAATTTTCTGCTTAAGCGGGAAAGAAATCCGCTCAAGCGGGAAAACATTCTGCTCAAGCGGGAAAGAAATCCTCTCAAGCGGGAAAGAACTCCGTTAAAGCGGAATTTAAATCCGCTCAAGTGAAAATAATTCTTTCTTGAGCAAAAATGATAATCTATCAAGCCGATAAATTTGGTGCTTAAGCTGGAAAAATTTACGCTAATGCATATAGAAAATAAATTCTTAAACGAATATAATATTGAAAATAATAATTTATTTTTCAAATATCATTTTCTAAAATTAAGTTTGAAAAATACATTTTTATAAAACTTTGAATTATTTATTTTTATAAAACTTTTAACCTCTCGTTACCAAGCTCCAGTTTGGAAATGAATTTATTGAATTGTCAGGAGTTTCTTCTTTACAACAAAAGATATTATCGGTCCGGAAGAAATTAACGACCGCACAATGCAATTTACATCAGCGAATATTTCTTTTAGAAATCACATTTAATTAAAATCCCGAAATAATTATATTGTGGTGAAAATATTCATCTTTCTCAGACACCAGAGGCTGTGTAAAAACGAGTATATTTGAAAACTAATTAGGGTATTCGTGCCAGAAGGGGATTTTATTACGAAGGTGTTATTCGCTAAATTAATAATATGTAAACAGTTCTGCTTAATCTTAATTATTTTTAAAATGAAAAAGGTAATAATATTATTACTAATATTTGTGGTTGTATCTCGGGTTTATTCTTCAGGACTATCTGCCAGAATAAGTGGAACAGTAACAGAGGAAGATGGAACACCAATTCAATATGCAAATATAATATTAACAGAAATTGGTATATTTACAACAACAGAATCAAAAGGGCATTACGAATTTACGAACGTTCCATATGGCAATTACCTTTTAACTTTTTCGAGAACGGGATATAAAACTAAAATCTTATCATTAGAAATAAAACAATCTGATGTTAATTACAATACTTTTTTGGAAAACACATTAATTGAAACTCCGACTATAGATGTTACAAGTTCATTTGAAGCACAGGACATTTCTAACAGCACATTTTCAATATCCACAATTGACTCAAAAAAATTAACCGGATCGAGCGGAGAAATTCTAAGTTCTGTTATCTCGGATCTTCCGGGAGTAAATTCAATCACGACAGGTATTAGTATTGGGAAACCCGTTATAAGAGGGTTAACATCAAACAGAGTCTTAATATTAAATGATGGTGTTAAACAGGTNNGAACACAGTGCTGAAATAAGTTTATATGACCTCGATAGAATTGAAATTTTAAGGGGTCCTGTTAGCTTATTATATGGATCTGATGGACTCGGTGGAGTTGTAAATATTATTTCAAAACCTTTTCAGTTTGCAAATCTGAGTAAACCAATATATTATGGCAATATCGATTTCGGAGGATTTTCGGTAAATAACGAAGGCTCGGGGAATTTAAACCTTGGTATTGGATTGAAAAACCTCGGCTTCAAGGGTAATTTTGGTTACAGAAACTCCGGAAATATTAAAACACCTGACGGGACATTTCTGGTGAACACATTAAATCCTTCTATCAAAGATACAATACGGGGAGGAGTTATAAACAATACAGGAACGAATGAAATCGAAGGAGGTCTTTCATTCGGTTTCAATGGAAATTTCGGAAATATTAATGCCGGTTTTAAAACTTTTAATCGTGAAAATCAAATACGTGACCCTGACCCTTTTACAACACCAAGTCAAAAAGTTAACACGCACCAATTTGAAATGGATGGAAATATTAACCTCGGGAAAAAATTTCAAATAGAGCCCGTAGTTTCATTTCTGTACCATAGCAGAAAAGAATTTGAATCTTTGGAAGATAAAGATAATAATATACCCTCTGTAAACTTTTTATTGAAAACGTTTCAATCGGATGTCAGGTTACATAATACATTATCAAAAAACTTATCAGGAACTTTTGGCATTTCTGCTGAAATAAATGATAATCAAAGTCTTGGGGAGAAATTAATTCCAAACTATCATTCTGTAAGTTATGGAATTTATGCCTTAGAAAAGTATCAATTTGGTAAATGGGTAATATCTTTTGGCGGTAGATTTGATAATAAAAGTTTAAACATACGGTCAACTGTAGTAGATTCTTCAAGCACCATTAATCCTCAAACCTTGACTTTTAATGCATTTTCCGGTTCAACGGGTTTAGTTTATCGTCCAATTGATAATTTAGATTTATTCGCAAATATTGGACGCGGTTGGAGACCTCCTTCCGAATTTGAAATGTTTACTGACAGTAAAGATGAAGGCACGGGAAGATATGTAAAAGGAATTATAACTTTGAATCCAAATGATGCACCGAACCCGGAAACGTCTTTAAATCTTGATTTTGGCATCAGGACTCACTTTAAAATTTTCAACGCTGAAATTTCATTTTTTCATAATATTATTAATGATTTTATTTATCAGGTGTCTACAAATACAATAGATTCGGCATCAGGATTTCCTATTTTTAATATTAAGCAATATAAAAGCACGTTTACAGGTATTGAATATTGTATTCAAATTCAACCGTTGAATTTCTTGTTATTATCTTTGAACGGTGATTACATGACAACAAAGAATAATGCAACAAATAATCCTTTGCCATTTTCACCTCCGGCTAAAAATATTATTGAAGTTAAATTACAAAAATCGAATCTTGGAATATTATATAATCCTCACTTAAATTTATCTGCTAAAATTGTATCCGCACAAAATGATGTTGACCAGTTTGAAACTACGACAGACGGATATACTCTGTTTAACGGCGGTNNAACGGCGGTTTTGGCTCTGACTTTGTATTTTCAAAAACAATTGCTTCGGTTGATTTTTCTGTTGATAATATAGCGAATACTAAATATGTTGACCATTTAAGCAGATATAAAAATTATGCATTGAATCCCGGGAGAAGTATTAACCCTAAATTATCTGTTCCATTTCAGTTTTGATTAAATTCAATATGTATATAACAGTTTTTAGTTATTAAAGGAGTTATATTTAAAATAACAGGTTAGGTAGAATATATTTTTATACTTGTTACAAAGTCCCAAATTACTAATGTTTTATAATACTTTGATTATCCATTCATATTAACTACAATCTCACTCATGAATCACGATTATATTAAATTCCGAAATTAATATATTCATAAACTTTATTAATTATTTCCTAGTTCTATCATTTGAAATGTATTAATTAATTTGATAATGATGAGAATAAAAAATATCTACTTTGCTTTTATATTATTTGTTACAACTTTCACATCCGCGATTGCCGGACCGCCTTATGATACTGATGACCCCGAACCTGTTGATTTCCGGCACTGGGAATTTTATTTATCTTCAAGACCCATTCACGATGATATTGGCTGGAACGGAACCGCACCTCACGCAGAAGTGAATTACGGCGCTGTTGAAAATCTTCAACTTCATATCATTTTACCTTTTGCTTTTAATTCCCCGAGCGCGGGAAAATCGAATTACGGTTTCGGAGATGTAGAGCTTGGATTCAAATACAGGTTTGTTAAGGAAACTTCTACGATGCCTCAAATTGGGATTTTTCCTTTGGTTGACCTTCCGACGGGTAGTATGAATAAAGGTCTTGGAAATGGCAAAACTCAGGTGTTCCTTCCTGTCTGGCTGCAGAAAAGTTTTGGAAAATGGACTACTTACGGCGGCGCGGGTTACAGGATAAATAATGCGGAGGGAAATAAAAACTCAGTTTATATCGGTGCTTTGCTTCAAAATCAGGTANNGAAATTTATCACATCACTCCTGAAACTACAGACGGCGTTGCGGAAAATCGTTTCAATATAGGTGCAGTTTATGATGTTACAGAAAATCATCACATACTTTTATCAGCAGGCAAAAGTATTTCCGGCTCAACCCTGTTTCAGGGATATATCGGGTATCAACTTACATTCGGTAAGAAATAAAATTTAATTTGTTCTTCTCTGTGTATCTCTGTGCTTTCTCTGTGTATCTCTGTGAAATGTTTTAATATTTCATCATATCAAATTCGGAACAATTTCATTAATATCACGTAAATTCAAATAAACAATCTTAAAATGAATAATTATACTTCTGATNNATGGACAGACTATAAAACAGGATTTTAAAGAAGGTGATATTTTTCATTCGGTAAAGAAAGATTTTAAGAGCCTCAAAGAATTTTACATTGACCTTGAAAAGAAAAAGCGACTCGATAATATGAACCCGATTGAACGATGGTTTTATGTTGCCTGGTGGATTTTGAAAGGAATGATTTTAAGGCTGACACCAGCAAGAAGAATTTTATTAATAATCGGAATATTTTTCTTATTTACATCTAAATTTGACATAACTTCCAATGGAGACAAATTTCAAACTTCGATAAATGGGGGAGGAGTTATTGGTGGTACGATTATTCTTGTTGTATTAATGCTTGAATTGAAAGATAAATTATTAGCAAAAGATGAACTTTATGAAGGAAGGAAAATTCAGCAGGCATTGATGCCACTGGAAAGTCCCGAAACCCCGGGATGGTCTGTATGGCTTTTTATGCGCTCTGCGAATGAGGTGAGCGGAGACCTTGTAGATTACATTAAAATAAATTCAGAAAAGAACGGGTTTATAATTGCGGATGTATCGGGGAAAGGATTGAAAGCGGCATTACTTACAACTAAACTTCAATCTACGGTGAGAGCATTGGCATCGGATTTTGAACTGCCCGAACTTGTTGCGAAGGTAAATCAGATTTTTCATCGTGATAGTTTGCGGAATATTTTTGCTTCACTTTTATTTATTGAATTGCTTTCGGATAAAGGAGAATTGAAATTTATTAATGCCGGACATTTACCGCCTATATTGATTAATTCAGACGGATTACAGGAAATGCCAAAAGGGGAAGCAGCGCTGGGAATAATTAAAGATGTAAAATATACAGAAAACAAACTCGAACTTAATAGCGGAGAAGTTTTTATCGCCTATACTGATGGAATTACGGAAGCACGCAATGAGAATGGGTTCTTTTACGGAAGCGAAAGATTCCTGATGCTTCTTCCGTTATTAAAAAATAAAGAAGTAAAAGAAATCGGTCAGGCAATTTTATCCGATGTAGATAAATTTTCCGGAAGAGCTACAACAAATGATGATATCTCTTTGATTGTGATTAAAAAATGTTAATAAAAATCTGAATAAATAATTCAAAATAGATTCTTATCTTTTTTTTATTTTTTATTTTTTGTTATTTGTTTTTTGCTATTTGTTATTTGTTAAGTTCTCCCCATCCCAGATGTCCCACGTGTTTCAGAATAAAAAATCCCGCTATGAGTCCGATAATTATGTAAATTATTCCGAGTAAATAAACACCAAGAATTATTTTTCCGATTCCGAATAAAAACATATAAACAAGAATTATTCCAAGTCCCCAGTCAATGAACAATACAAAATACCCGGTGTCTGATTTTACATCAGGAAGCTTTGCCGCAATTTTTTTCCATCCGAATCCGCCGGGATGAACTATCTTATAAAAATCCAGAAGTCTTTCTTCCTTTGTCGGTTTTGTTAAAAATGAAGTTACCACCCAGGCTAAAGTCGTAATTGGTACAATTATAAAAAGTGTGTCGGGGAATTGAATTTTATCAGGAAAATAAAAATGAATAACACCATAAACTATAAAAGGTGTGACTGTCGCAACAATTTCGCAAATAGCATTTACCCGCCACCAGAACCAGCGCAGTATCAAAACCAGACCAAGCCCCGCTCCGCATTCTATAACGAACGCCCAGACACCTGAAATTGTTGACATATATCTTGTAATAAAAACGGCTACAATCATCAGAACTATCGTCATAATTCTCGAAGCTGTTACGTAATGCTTATCGGTTTCATTCGGTTTTAAAAATCTTTTATAAAAATCGTTAATAAAATATGATGTGCCCCAATTCAGATGCGTTGCTATGGTAGACATAGATGCGGCAAAAAATGATGCGAGAAGCAAACCTTTCAGTCCGACCGGAAGAAAATCATTCATCGCTTTCACAAATCCAAGACCTTTATCAGCCATTGACAATTCGGGATAAAGTACAATTGATGAGAGGGCAACTAATATCCATGGCCAGGGACGCAGGCAATAATGCGCAACCTGGAAGAATAAAGTTGCCAGCAAAGAATGTTTTTCATTTTTAGCTGACATCATTCTTTGCGCAATGTATCCGCCGCCGCCGGGCTCTGCTCCGGGATACCAGCTTGCCCACCATTGAATTCCGATAAATGCGAGGAATGTGGAAACAGTCATCATTAATATTCCCCCTGTGCCGGTTCCTCCTTCACTACCTGAGCCGATTTGCGGAGTAAACTTCAATGCCCATTCAGGAAGCTTAGCCTGTAATCCTGCCATGCCACCTATTTTGTCAGAGTTTACAACTATGACTGCGAGTATAATACAGCCCGTCATCTTTATTACAAATTGAAAAGAGTCCGTAACAGCAACCCCCCATAATCCGGACATTGCAGAGATTATTGCGGTGAATAACATTATTGCCAATACAATAAACATTACGTTCGTTTCATCGATTTGTCCGGGGAACATTCCTTTGAGAATTTTTTCAAGAGCTAAATTTACCCATCCCATAATTATGCAATTCATAAACAACCCGAGGTATATTGCTTTAAAACCTCTTAGAAAAGAAGCGGCTTTTCCGGAATATCTTAACTCTATGAATTCCACATCCGTCAATATATTCGCACGTCTCCATAGCCTCGCGAAAAAAAATACCGTAAGCATTCCTCCAATCATCATATTCCACCATAGCCAGTTTCCCGCAATTCCATTTTTCCCGACAAGTTCCGTAACGGCAAGCGGTGTATCGGCAGCGAATGTTGTTGCAACCATAGAAAGTCCCGCGAGCCACCAGGTCAGTTTTCGACCTGACAGGAAAAAGTTTTCCGTATTTCCACCCGATTTTTTGTAATAATAAATTCCAATTCCGATATTTATGATGAAGTAAGCAACTACGATTGACCAGTCAATTATGTGCATATAATTAGATTGAAAGTTTTACGAAAGTTAATCCCTTTTTTAATTCTCATAAAATCTGTAAAAAAAGACTTTTATTCCATACAGTTTTTTATATATCTTTATCAAATAGAACATTGTAATTTTAGTAAAAAGTAATTTCTTATTATTCACTAAATATTAACAAAATGATAAAAAATAAAAATAAATTAAAAAATGTTTTAGCAATTTGTATTTTAGCAATAATAATTTCTTTTTCATTTAGTTTCTCGAATGGAAATAAAATATATAGTCAGGATTTATTAAAAGCTGCAATAGTTGATACCGTAGTAACAGGAACATTAGCTCCGATAGATGCATTTAATTTAATTATGCAAAATAAAAATAATCCGGATTTTATTATATTCGATGTCAGGACTAAAGCTGAAATCGATAGTGGTTATATAGAAGGCAGCAGGAATATAGATTTCAATTCAGGAGATTTTAAAAAGGAAATTTATAATTTGGATAAAGGAAAAACATATTTATTGTATTGCAAAAAGGGTGGCAGAAGCAAGCAGGCTATGGATTTAATGCTGGAATTAGGATTTAAAAAGGTTTTCGATATCGGAAAAGGATTTGACGGTTGGGTAAGTGAATCACTGCCATTCGTAAAATAAAATGTTGAATAAACAAAAATGAAATATATAAAATATAGTTTTATTATTTTCCTGTTAATATATATCAATTCTTCATTCGCACAGCAAAGCGATTCTTCGGTAATTAAAAGTATATATGATGAAGCATTGAAGAGTTATAACTCATATAACGAATTAAGATATCTTTGTAAAAATATCGGAGGAAGAATTTGCGGGTCGAAGCAGTCTGAAACTGCAATCGAATGGGCAAAAAAAGAGATGACGGATTTGGGATTTGATAAAGTCTATTTACAGGAAACAAAAGTAAGACACTGGATTCGCGGTGATAAAGAAATTGCAAACGTTAAATCAAAGATTTCCGGAAACCACAATCTAACTATTTGTGCATTGGGAACTTCAGTTGGTACTGGTGAAAATGGAATTAAGGGCAACATAATTGAAGTGAAGCATCTTGAAGATCTGGAAAAAATCGGAAGTGAAGAAATCAAAGGGAAAATTATTTTTTATAATCGCGCGGCAGACCAGACATTAATAAATACTTTTGCTGCTTACGGCGGCGTTGCAGACCAGAGAGTTTTTGGTGCTATACAGGCAGCTAAATTCGGGGCGGTCGGAGTTGTTATAAGGTCTTTGACAGTTGCAAACGATGATTTTCCGCATACGGGAATTATGCGATATGTTGATTCGCTGACAAAAATTCCGGCATGTGCCGTGAGTACAATGGGAGCGGATAGTTTAAGCGATTGGCTGAAGAATGACCCTCAACTTGAATTTTATTTTAAAATGAATTGCAAAGAAGAACCTGAAGTAAAATCTTTTAATGTAATCGGAGAACTTACAGGAACTGAATTTCCCGATGAAATAATATTAGTCGGAGGTCATCTTGATTCCTGGGATATTGGTGAAGGTGCACACGATGATGGAACGGGTGTGGTTCATTCCATCGAAACGTTAAGATTGTTGAAAATATTAAACATTATTCCAAAGCATACAATCAGATGTGTTTTATTTATAGATGAAGAAATTGCTCAGCGCGGAGCGAGAACTTATGCTGAATCTGTTACTGCAAAAAACGAAAAACATTTAATTGCAATAGAATCTGATGAAGGTGGCTTTAATCCCTTTGGCTTTGAATTTAACGGGACGGAAGAACAGACTAAGACCTTTAAAGAATGGAAAAAATATTTATTACCTTATGGAATTTATGATATTAGACCCGGATATGGTGGTGTGGATGTAAGTTTCTTAAAAGATGCCGGAATACCATTAGCGGGGCTTAATGTTAGCTTTCAGCGTTATATGGATTATCATCATTCTCCTAACGATATTTTTGAACATGTCAACAGAAGGGAATTACAAATGGGTGCGGCAACGATAGCATCGATAGTTTATCTTGTGGATAAATACGGCCTGTAATCAAGTTATAAAGTTATAAAGTAATAAAGTAATAAAGTTAAATATTTGGTAGCTTTTCTCTCATTCCAATCCCTGATTGGGAATGAAATAATTTCAGACTTTAATTCCTTTCACAAAATCATCAGGAACTTTTTCTCTCATTCCCAATCCCTGATTGGGAATGAAATAATTTCATACTTTAATTCCTTTCACAAAATCATCAGGAACTTTAATTATATTATTTTTGATTCGAATAAATAAGTCGGATTCAAAATAATTATAATTTCTCATTATAAATGGATACTATCTTTATAACGGGAGGAACCGGATATATCGGTTCGAGAATAATTCCATTACTTCTGCAAAAAGGATATAATATAAAGGCATTAACACGTCCCGATTCTTCAAATAAAATTCCAACAGAATGTGAAATCATAAGGGGTGATGCGCTTGATTCCGACACTTATAAAGATTTTGTGAAACCATCTAAAATATTTATTCATTTAATAGGCGTTTCTCATCCAAAACCATCAAAAAAGAATTTATTTAGGTCAGTTGATTTGGTTTCCGTAGAGGAAGCGAATAAAGCAGCAAAATACGCAGGTGTCGGACATTTTATTTATATGAGTGTTGCCCAGAAACAAAATCGTCTTATGCAGGAATATCAAACAGTCAGAGCGGAAGGTGAATCACTAAATAAAAAGCAGTAAAATTATTGCATCATTTATCCGTCCCTGGTATGTATTAGGTCCGGGACATCGCTGGCCGCTTTTTCTGATCCCCGTTTATAAAATATTGGAAATCATCCTATACACGAGTGATACTGCAAAAAAACTCGGACTCGTGAACATCAATCAGATGCTTAGAACTATATTATTCGCAGTCGAAAATCCTCCGAATAGTATTAAAGTATACGAAGTGCAGGATATAAAGAATTTTTAAGAGTCATACCTCAACTTTTGCTTTACAAAGAGCATTTCAAATCTCAATTCTTTCAATTATTTTTACTGAATCCTTAAAACTAATTACAGATTATGAAAAAGTTAATAATTTTTATTTTCTTCTCTTTTTATATTTTTACAAATCAAAGTTTTTCTCAATTATCGGATTTACTAACACCTGAAATCCTTTGGTCATTCGGTAGAATAAGTGATGTTTCTGTTTCTCCCGATAATAAAACAGTTTTATATGCAATTAAATATTTTGATATAAAACAAAACAAAGGTCAAAACGACATTTACACAGTTCCAGCCGATGGCGGGAAATCAATAAGATTAACGAATTCGCCCGATGCGAAATTTTCCGTACAGTGGAGACCTGACGGGAAAAAAATCGGTTTTATCAGTTCCAAAAGCGGTGCAACTCAGCTCTGGGAAATGAATCAGGATGGTACTGATATAAAACAAATATCCAATATTGACGGAGGAATTAATGATTTTAAATATTCTCCTGACCAGACAAAAATTCTTTTTATTAAAGATGTGAAAATTGATAAAGACGTTCACGATGTGTATCCTGATTTACCAAAAGCAAATGCAAGAATCGAAACCGATTTGATGTACAGGCACTGGGATACATGGGCAGACGGAACTTACAGTCATTTATTCTTTGCAAATTATAAAGATGGTTCCGTTTCAAATCCAACCGATATAATGCTGAACGAACGATTCGATACACCCGATAAGCCTTTTGGAGGTATGGAAGAAATTAACTGGAGTCCCGATTCAAAATCGATTGCTTACACCTGTAAGAAATTGTCCGGAAAAGCATATTCGCTTTCAACTAACACTGATATCTATATTTATAATCTGGATACAAAGGAAACGTGGAATCTCACTGAAGGAATGATGGGATATGATATTTCTCCCGTATATTCTCCAAACGGAAAATATATCTCTTGGCAATCTATGGAGCGGGACGGGTATGAATCAGACCAGATAAGAATGTTTATTTATGATTTTGATTCAAAAACAAAAACTTATGTTACAAAAGATTTCGAACAAAACGCTGAAAATTATCACTGGACTGCAGACAGCAAATCAATTTATTTTATCAGCGGAATTAAAGCGACCGAAGAAATTTACAGGTATGATTTAACAGAAAATAAAATTACACGAGTAACGGATGGTGTTCATGATTATTTATCAGTTCAGCCTGCCGGAAATGTATTGGTTGCGGAAAAGCAATCTATGTCAAAGCCCACGGAAATTTATGTCGTTAATCCGAATGACGGCACGGACAAAGAAATTTCTTTTGTAAACAAAAATATTCTCGATAAATTAACGATGGGTGAAGTTAAGAAGAGATGGATTAAGACAACAGATAATAAAGATATGCTGACATGGGTAATTTATCCGCCGCATTTCGATGCAAATAAAAAATATCCGGCTCTTTTATATTGCGAAGGCGGACCGCAAAGTACGGTTAATCNNGGACAGAATATGAAAGATTATTTCAGCGCGATAGATGAAGTTTCAGGTGAACCTTACGTTGATAAAGAACACCTTGGAGCTGTGGGTGCAAGTTACGGCGGATATTCTGTTTACTGGCTTGCAGGCAATCACGAAAAAAGATTT
>PNBM01000118.1 GCA_003135995.1 Ignavibacteriota bacterium
CATAAATATTCTATGAGCGCCCCGATGGAATTTGGTAGAATGTATGGTGAATTATATTCACCAATTATTTTCTTTAGCGGCTTTGCAGCTTATTCACTGATAACAGATGATATTAAAACAAGAAAAATCGCTTATGAAATCGGTCAGGCTTCACTCTATGCGGGAGCTATTAATTATGTATTAAAAGTAGCTGTCGGCAGAGGAAGACCGTTCCTGAACAACAATACGGAAGGTGCGGGATTTTATCGTCCGTTCTACAGTCCGTTTAAAGAAGAATATCATTCGATGCCCGGCGGACATTCAACTGCCGCTTTTGTAATTTCAACTGTTCTATCAAGAAATGTAAATCCTGTTTGGTTAAAAGTTTTAGTTTATGCACCTGCCTTACTCACCATTACTTCGAGAGTATATCAGGGTTTTCACTGGACATCAGATGATTTAGTCGGTGCCGCATTCGGTTACTTTATCGCAACGTGGGTAGTTGATAAACACGAAAAGGTAGATAAGCCCGGAAATAAAGGAACACAAAAAACTCTTTTGCAACGCATTCAGTTGCAACCAACTATTTTGGGAGATTCTTATGGCTTTAATCTATGCTTCAGATTATTATAAAATGATTTTCTTATTTCTGGAGTTTGTAACACTTACTTAAAGTAGGTGTCACTATTTTTATATTTTAAATAAATTGATGATACTTAGTTTACAAAAAAATAAAATAATAAAATATCATTTAAAAATTATGCAATATTTCCTAACTCAAAAATTAATTATTAAACTTTAACAAAAATTAAAATTATGAAAACACTACAAACATTAATATTGGCAATTGTTTTAATTACTCTTTTTTCATCCTGCCAATCGAAGGGAGATTTAAAACAAGTCCTTTCAAATAAAGAGACAAGGAAAGCAGTCATAGACACAATTGCCAATAATAGTGAAATGATGAATGAAATGACGGAGGCTATTATGAATAGTAATAACGGTAAAATGTTTATGCAGGGAAATGAAAAAATAGCAATGATGATAATGGAAAATCGAGGTACAATGATGAAAACTTTGAAAAACAATCCTGAAATGATGCAGTATTTATATTCAGATATGATGGAAACAGCTAAAAGTGACTCGAGTATGATGTATGGGATGTATAAAACTACAGTGGGTAACCGGCAAATGATGAATATGATACAAAAAATGAATGGAGGAAGTTTAGATATGAATAAAATGGATGGAGCGAATAAAATGGACGGATCAAATAAAATGGATGGATCAAATAAAATGAATGGATCAAATAAAATGAATGGATCAAATAAAATGAATGGATCAAATAAAACGAATGGAACGAATAATATGAATGGAATGAATAATATGAATGGAATGAATAATANNAAAAAGTATAAAAAAATAAAAAATTGGAAAATCAACATCCTACGAAAGTGCCTTCGAAAATGGCAACAAAGGATCATTCAAAAATGAACCACAGCACTATGCAACACGGGAACAACCCACCAATGGGGCATACAGGGCATAATCATCATAAAATGATGATTGCTGATTTTAAAAAACGGTTTTATGTGGTACTGATACTTACTATTCCCATCATGCTGTTATCAACTATGATACAGCAATTTATTGGTGTTAGTTGGCAGTTTACAGGCTCGCAATATATTTTATTCGCATTATCATCAGTGGTGTTTTTTTATGGTGGCTGGCCATTTTTAAAAGGTTTGGTTCACGAGGTAAAGACAAAAAATCCGGGCATGATGTTTTTGATTGGATTTGCGATAACAGTTGCATACATCTACAGCACAGGGATTGTATTTGGTTTAAAGGGTATGGATTTTTTCTGGGAACTGGCAACCTTAATTCTCATCATGCTTTTGGGGCATTGGATAGAAATGAAATCCATTGCAGGGGCGTCAAAAGAATTGGAGTTATTAGTACAATTGATGCCATCCGATGCTCATATGGTAATGCCTGATATGGTACATGATGTAAAAACTGATACACTAAAGGAAAATGATATTATTCTTGTAAAGCTGGGCGAAAAAGTATCAGCCGATGGAATAATACTGGAAGGTGAAAGTTATCTGAATGAATCTATGTTAACCGGAGAATCAAAGCCGGTAAAAAAAATAAAAGGCGATAAAGTTATTGCAGGCTCTATTAATGGAAACGGTTCAATTAAAGTTACCGTATCTCATGCCGCAAAAGATNNTTCTTATCTCTCACAAGTAGTAAAGTTGGTTGATGATGCACAAAAAGCAAAATCTAAAACTCAGTTACTTGCAGACACAGCTGCAAAATGGTTAACAATTATTGCAATTACTGCTGGTATTGCTACATTTTTATATTGGTATTTAACAGGTCAACCTTTTGCTTTTGCGATGGCGAGAATGGTTACCGTGATAGTTATTTGCTGTCCTCATGCTTTGGGATTGGCTGTGCCTTTGGTAGTTGCAAAATCAACCGCTTTATCTGCGAAAAACGGTTTACTTATTAAAAACAGAACAGCATTTGAAAATTCAAGAAAAATAACAACAATTGTATTTGATAAAACAGGCACGCTTACTGTAGGAAATTTTGTGGTTTCTAAAATCGTTTCTCTAAAAAGCGGACTTACTGAAAATGAGATTATTCGTTTGGCATCAGCATTGGAACAAAAATCAGAACATCCAATTGCAACCGGTATCCTTCAAAAAGTAAAGGACCTATCTATCACTATTCCATCAGCAGATAATTTTAATGCCATTACAGGTAAAGGTGTTGAAGCAACAGTAGAAGGTAAAAAGATATTGGTTGTCAGTCCGGGTTATTTAAAGGAAAATAGCATTGCTGTTCCCGATGGTTTCACAACTAATAATATGGAAACTGTTGTCTTTGTAATTATAAATAATGAATTGGTAGGATACATTGCTTTGTCTGATGAAATACGACCGGAGTCAGCAGAAGCAATTAAAACTTTAAAACAGAACCATATCAAATCAATTTTGCTTACAGGTGATAACAATAAAGTAGCAAAGAGTGTTAGTGAAAATTTAGGTATGAACAGTTTTATTGCCGGAGTATTACCGCATCAAAAATTAGAGAAAATAAAGGACTTGCAAGGCAAAGGTGAATTCATTGCCATGACTGGCGATGGTGTGAATGATGCTCCCGCACTTGCGCAGGCAGATGTAGGTATCGCAGTTGGCAGCGGTAGTGATATTGCAGCAGAAACGGCAGGAATTGTATTAGTGAATAGTAATCCAAAAGATATTGTGAGTTTAATTTTATTTGGTAAAGCCACTTACCGGAAAATGATTCAAAATTTAATCTGGGCTACCGGTTACAATGTTGTGGCATTACCTCTTGCTGCAGGTGTATTATATAATTGGGGTATTTTGTTAAGCCCTGCTGCAGGTGCGGTTTTGATGACTATAAGTACTATTGTTGTTGCTATTAATGCGAGTATGCTGAAAGTAAGAAAATAATACAATTTATGTTTTTATGGTGAAGTATTTGGTCAAAAATTTATTAAGGCAGGAAATATCATGAAACTAAATTTAAAGAAAATTTATTATAATTAGATAGTAAGAGATTATAATGATAATTAATCTTATTGCAGGAATATTTTCCGGGTTTATTATTACAATACATCCTATAGGTTCCAACACCTTTTCAATAATTTTTAAAGAAACTGTAATTGTGAATGATGCAATAGTCATTTGTTTGAATTGTGTTCAACACACAAAACATCGTGAGGAGAAGAGTCAATGAGTAGCTTTCAATTGAAGCGTTTGGGACAGATTATGGAGCCGGAAAAAGGTAATCCAATGGAAGTAGAAGGTGTATTGAATCCGGCTGCAGTTCGTGGACCTGACGGAAAACTATACCTGTTTCCGCGGCTTGTCGCAAAAGGAAATTATTCGCGTATCGGTATTGCCAGAGTTCTGTTTAATGAAGCAGGTGACCCTTATGGAGTGGAGCGTCTCGGTGTTGCACTCGAACCTGAAGCTGAATATGAATTGAGAGGCGACGGCACAGGCGGATGTGAGGACCCACGTATCACCTATATGGAAAAATATAATAATTATTTGATGACATATACAGCGTTTACGCAAATAGGTCCACGGATTGCGCTTGCAATATCAGATGATTTGTTTCATTGGAAAAGGTTGGGTCTGGCAACATTCGAGCCGTATCGGGGTATTGATTTCGTTAATGTTGATAATAAAGATGCTTGTCTTTTTCCCGTTGCCATACCTAATCACGCCGGAAAAATGCAACTTGCAATACTTCACCGCCCCCTTTTTCCCGGAACTCGACCGGAAGAAACCGCCAATAAAGATGGGTCCCGTGTAGTGGATCTCGATCGTGAAAGCATATGGATATCCTACTGTCCGATGGAATTGAAGGGATTCAAGCTCGATCATCTCGGATTGTTTAACTCTCATCACCGTCTTGCGTCTCCGGTGTCACCCTGGGAATGGCTCAAAATAGGAGGAGGAACTCCACCTGTATTGACACGTTTTGGTTGGTTGATTTTTTATCATGGTGTGCACAATACACCTAAACCTGGCAGTTATGAACTTCATTTGTCTTATTCCGCCGGAATAATGGTGCTCTCGAAGGAACATCCGCAAGTTATCCGCTATCGTTCGACGAAGCCGGTATTAACGCCGTTGTTACCACAAGAACGCGGCGGAACAGTTCCGAACGTTGTATTTCCCACTGGCATAGATAGGCGCGACGATATAGATATGCCGGACCGCTTCGATGTATATTTTGGGATGGCAGATAGTCGGATTGGGGCAGCACGTTTTAACCTGCCGGATTTATTACCACAGGAAGGAGTTGCCGATCTGCCGCAAGCGAAGATATAATGCTGACAAGTTTCGAAAAATTAAAGTATCAAGAGATTTTATTTTCCATCTTCTGATAACTAAATTAACAGATTAATCAAATAACATAAAATTAAAATATATGTTAAAAATAATGGATGATTTACCAGGCAAAGTTCTGGGGATTTCCGCCGAAGGAAAAATAACCGGATCAGATTATGAAACCATCTTAATCCCTGTTGTAGAGGAAAAATTGAAAACATACAAGAAAATCCGCTTGCTTTATCATCTTGGAATCAACTTCACCGGGTTTGATTTAAGCGCTATGCTGGATGATGCTAAGATAGGAATGAAACACTTGTCATCATGGGAAAGAATCGCGTTTGTATCTGATCATGAGATGATAAATATTTTTGCTAAATTCTTTGGTTATTTGTTATCATGCGAGCTTCGCATATTTAATAATGCCGAACTGGAAAGAGCTAAAAAATGGATTTCTGAATAATTGTGATTTTAATCTTCGGTAAATTTATTTATCTCTGCAACATAGCAGAGAAGAGATATTATAAATTATGAAACCAAATACTGAACAACATAAGATACCCGAATCGAAACCTGAAACAGGGTCCAAAGCGAAGGATGATTTGAAATCCCTTCCTATGCCGGAACTTCAGGCAAAATTGGAGTCTTCTCCTGATGGTCTAAGCCAGGCAGAGGCACAGAAACGATTAACCCAATATGGTCCAAACGAAATTGAAGAAAAGAAAACCAATTTATTCTTAAAATTTCTATCTTATTTTTGGGGTCCAATTCCATNNGGGTGAAACGTGATGGCAAGTGGGTTACACCTGAAGCGCGTGAGTTGGTACCGGGAGACGTAATTCGTTTACGTCTCGGCGACATTGTACCTGCGGATGCGCGTTTATTGGAAGGTGACCCTGTGGAAGTGGATCAGTCTGCATTGACAGGAGAGTCGTTACCTGCTACACGCAAATCCGGTGAGGCAGTATTTTCCGGTTCAATCATTCGTCGTGGTGAGATCGGTGCGTTGGTTTATGCCACAGGTACTAACACTTATTTCGGCAAAACAGCGCAACTGGTGCAAGAGGCACACACTATCAGCCATTTTCAAAAAGCTGTATTGAAGATTGGCAATTAT